>JAJRXO010000396.1 GCA_024276255.1 Chloroflexota bacterium
GATATCGACGTCGTGTTCCACCTGGCAGGTCAACCGGGGGTGCGGCGAAGCTGGGGTCCCTCGTTTGCCGGATATGCCCAGAACAATGTGCTGGCAACCGAACGTCTGCTGCACGCCTGTGTTCAGAAGCCCCTCACCCGCTTTGTGTTTGCCGGCTCTTCATCGGTGTACGGCGACGCGCCGGAAATGCCCTGGAGCGAGACCACCTGTCCGCGGCCGCGCTCGCCGTATGCCATAACCAAGCTGGCTGCCGAGCATTTGTGTCAGGCCTATTACCATGATTTCGGCGTGCCCACCACCGTGGTACGCTATTTTACGGTGTACGGCCCCCGTCAGCGCCCCGATATGGCATTTCATCGCTTTTTAAAAGCGATTATGCGAGACGAAAGTATCCCGCTTTTCGGCAATGGCCGACAATCACGCGACTTCACCTACGTGGATGATATCGTGGCCGGTACGCTGGCTGCCGCCACCGCGGCCGATGCCGTGGGACAGATATTCAATCTGGGCGGCGGCACCCGCATTGTGCTCAACGATCTGCTGGCCTTGCTGGGGCAGATCACCGGCCAACGCCTGCGCGTTGATCAGCAGGCCCCGCAGGCCGGCGATGTGCGCCACACCTGGGCCGACACGCGACGCGCCCGCGCCACACTGGGCTTCGAGCCCAGTTTCGATCTGCGTACAGGCCTGCAACGCGAATGGGCCTGGATTCAGTCCGTTTATCAATCATAATCCGTTCTCAGGGAGGAGACTATGCAGATTGCACACGCAGTTGCCATGGTGGTAGGTGGCGCATCCGGTCTGGGTGCGGCCACGGTTCGACATCTGCTGGCACAGGGCGCATCGGTTGCCATTGTGGACATCAATGCCGAGCAGGGCGCTGCCCTGGCCTCCGAACTGGGCCCGGGCTGCCGTTTCTTTCCCGCCGACGTCAGTAACGATGATGCTGTGCAACAGGCCGTGGAACAGAGTGTGACGGCATTTGGCGGCCTGCACATCGCCGTCAATTGTGCAGGCATTGCGCCGCCCGGTCGGGTATTGGGCCGTTCCGGGCCACTGCCCCTATCCATCTTCCGGCGGGTGATCGAGATCAATCTCATTGGCAGTTTCAATGTACTGCGGCTGGCTGCGGCAGCCATGCAGGCCAATACGGCCAACGAAGAGGGCGAACGGGGCGTGATCATCAACACCGCCTCCATCGCCGCCTACGAAGGACAGATCGGCCAGGTGGCCTACGCCGCATCGAAGGCGGGCATTGTGGGGCTCACATTGCCCGCGGCCCGCGACCTGGGGCGTGATGGCATTCGCGTGATGACCATTGCCCCGGGCATCTTCGATACTCCACTGCTTGCCGGGCTGCCCGAGCCAGCCCGCCGCTCGCTCAGCGCCCAGATCCCCTTCCCCTCACGCCTGGGAAATCCACACGAATATGCCCTGCTGGTACAGCAAATCATAGAAAATCCCATGCTCAACGGCTCGGTGATCCGTCTGGATGGCGCCCTGCGTATGGGTCCGCGATAGCGGATGCGCGGGCAGCGAAAAACCACGCCCCGACTTGCCAGGATATGCTATAATAAGGATGACAGATCCGAAGCTACGGGGTTTCTCCGCCAACCGAGATCTGCCTTGATCGCGAATGCATTCCGCTCTTTTGATGGAGGTGAGCCATGTGTGCTCAAATGCAGAACACGCAGTTGCAAAGCATCATCGATCAGGCCACCAATCTACGCGTGGAGGAAAGCGATCGTATTGACGCCTGCCACAAATTGGGGCATATAAGCCATGCTGCGGCCGTCGAAGCCCTGGTGAAGTCGCTGGAGGATCCCGTGTTTGCTGTGCGCTGGGCAGCAGCCGAAGCCCTGGTGCAGCATGGTAGCCATGGCATCGAGGCAGTGTTGCAGGCACTGGTGCAACGACCTAGCCAGTTCCTGTACACGGGAGCGCATCATGTGCTCAAACAAACCCTGGGCCATGTGCCCGTCGAGATCGTGCAACCGGTGATCGAAGCGCTGGAAGGCGTGGGCGCAGCCGCCATTACCCCCAAGGCCGCGCACGTGGCCCTCACACAACTCGAGTCCTATCACCGCCGATTGGAATAAGCCAGACAGCCCTGTTCTCCGCATTCCGGCCAGGGAGAAAGACCATTCAGCCCCCGCCCTCAGCCTGACGACGAAGGCCTGACACCCCCCTGCCCAACAATGTCAGCACCACAAACAACAACGCTGCTGCCAATAAACCGAACTTGATCAGGGCCATCGAGCGCGCCAACGCCGGCCAGGGGGCAACCGGCTCATGGAGTGTGCGCCACAGAGCCGCATTTTCGATGGCATCGGCTACCGCGGCCACTGGCATCGCCCACGCCAGCGCCTGGCCCAGCCAACGGGCCCATGCAGCCGACCAGCGGGTAGCCGCCCACAAACATGCCAGCATGAAGGCCGTGGCGTAAGCCAGCATAAACAGATAATCCAGTCCCAGGCTGAGACCGGCATGCATGCGGGCCAGGATATCCCAGCTTTGCACAATGGCGGCTGCCTGCTCCGCAGTACCGGCCAGTTCAAACGAAACAATGCCCTGAGGGGCGGCTGCGGTACGTAACGGACCATCCACTGCCTGAAGGATCACCATCAGGCTTAAGCTGGCGATTAGACTGACAACAAATAAGCGACGGTGCGTCATGGGCGACCACCTCAGTCGGGAATGCGAACAGAAAAAGCGTGACTAATAATCACCGATATCTTCTTCCGGCATGTGGATATCGATCACATCGCCGTGATAATCGATCTGAATGCGGAAACCCAGCCCCTGCAACATTTCCACAGCCTGTGGCGGAAGGGGCTCGCCCACCATCTCGTCCATTTTCTGCAACTGGAATTCCAGGGCCGTTTTGCTGAAAATGTCATCCTTCCCCAGCAATTGCAGCATCTGGCGCACGGCAATATCCTTGTGGGCCATCACTTGCTCTTTGAAAAAGCGCAACACCTGACGATCCACATATTCTGCATCGATATGACGCAGGAAATCACCATCGTCGATCACATAGCAGGCATCGGCGCCCACCCATGCTACATCCACTACGCGTTCGTTTTCATCCATCACCAGACCGGCAAACATCGCAGCTTTTGACATGTTCGTTCCTCAATAAGAATACAAGAATCTTCATTCAAAGCCATGGTTTTTAGTACCCTGCTAGTCAGGTTTTAGCCCCCTAAGCTTGAAACTTTCGTCGGAGCTGGAAGCAGGGGGGAGACGGAAGACAGGAGACAGGAGACGGGAGACGGGAGAGTGCGACGAGGTAGCGTTTTCAGGGCCGGTTTACAGGTCAACCCGTCTACTTATTTACCTCTCTATCCATCTCCCGGTCTTGCCTTCTTGGTTCCGGTTTGTCCGGGTTAGGGAAAATGGCAGGAATTCGCGGCTGATTTCTGCCTTCAGCGCGTCAATAACATCAAGCAGGCGCTCGGCAACAATCCCTGGCCGCGCCCGGAAAATGCATGAATGAACACGCTGCTTTGATTGTAGCAGATTTGCGGGAGCGGGGTAAGGTGTCAGATTAGCCCGAAAGCATTATTGAAGGAATGTGAATCAGCTGTTATGATAAAGATACATAGTGGACGCTGTGCGTCATGCTGATAAAGCCGCGCTGCGGCGCTTATGTAATTAGAAATGAAACGTCTTTTCGCCCGCCTGCTCTGGATCTGGATGCTGCTCATGCTGGCAGCACCTATGCCCGCGGCCGCGAATGGCCCTACACCGCCCCGCAGCCTGTTCCAGGTGCCGCCCCTGCCCACGGTGGCCCCCCTGCCGCCGCTCTCTCCCACAGCCACGCCGGAGCCCCTGCGCCAGGAACCCCCGGCCGATAGTACGCAACGCCTGTATCTGCCGTGGGTAGGTGTCGCCGGAGCACCGGCCTCGCCGGCGTTATCTGAGCGCAGTGAAAACCCCCATAAAGCCAGCTTTATCTATCAGGTGCAACCCGGCGACAGCCTGGCCGGACTGGCCATTGAATTCGGTCGCGATCAACGCTCGATGGCCTGTGCCACCACACTCGATGGCAGCCCCATTCGCGTTCTGCGACCCGGCGAAAACATCATCATCCCGGCATTGCGCGATCTCTGCCATCGCGTCAAAGACGGGGAAAGCCTGGCCCAAATCGCGGCCTGGTACGGGGTGACGGTTGACGATCTACGCGCCGTACCCCAGAATCATCTCAAAGCCGACGCAGAAGCCCATCGCGGGCAGGTACTACTCATTCACAATGCCCGCAGCCGCTACCGCGATCCCGCGGAACGCAACTTGCCGCGCCCCCATCGTCTGGGGTGGCGCTTCGGAAGCGGCGAATTCATGTGGCCCATCTCGCCAGCAGAGGCCCGCTTCAGCCAGGGTTTCAAACACGGCGAACACATGGCAATCGATCTGGCAGCCGTAACCGGCACCGTAGTACGAGCAGCCGACACCGGCACGGTGCTGAAAGCCGGTTGGAACGAAAACGGTTATGGCTATCGCGTCGTCATCGATCACGGCATCGATTATATTACCCTCTATGCCCATCTCAGCGAATACTACGTGCAGGAAGGGGATGTGGTGCAAAAAGGAGACATCATCGGCGCCGTGGGCAGCACGGGCAATTCCACGGGACCACATCTCCATTTCGAAGTGCGCGACTACGGTTACCTCATCGATCCCCTGCTGGTGCTGCCGCCCACCACCGAGCTACAGCACTGATATGCCATTCTCGGGCCGCATCATTTCCCTTCAGGAGAGGATCGGGAACGCGGCCGCAGGTGCAGCCGAAAGATCGGATCGGATTGCTCGACCTTGGCCCGTGAAAAAGCCATGGGCACCAGCTCGCCTTCCAGCCAGATGTGCATGAGATTGTCGTAAAAGCGCTGGCCCGGCAGGCCACTCTGGCCGGGACAGGTCACAAACAGCGAACGGTCCCAGTCAGCGACGTCAACGATCATGCGATAGGTGGGCGCCACGACGACGGTTCGCAGCGGCAAACGCGGTTCGAACGACTGGGCATTGATGGTATGGCCGCTGCCGGCCACAGGGTAAGGGCCACGATTGAGCAGACGGCGCAAGGGCCTGAATACTCCCAGGGGATGCAGCCAGGCGATCTGGTGTAAACGCCCCCATTGCCACAACCGCCCGTCATCACCGATGTCCTGGCGCATGGTGCGCACCGCCTGCGACAATGCCAGGGCCAGCACCGCCTGGCGAGAGCGTGGTCGGCCGTCTTCGTCTACACCAAACCACTCGCTTGTCTCATGCTGCAACAATTCCACCAGCTTTTGTACCGCC
>JAJRXO010000397.1 GCA_024276255.1 Chloroflexota bacterium
CCCTGCCCGCTAAAGACATCCTCAGTATCCCCTGGGATCCGGTATCCGCGGCCAAGGGCCAATACCGGCATTTCATGCAAAAGGAGATCTTTGATCAGGCCGATGCCATCACCGATACCATGCGCGGGCGCCTCGATTTTGTGACCGGCGGGGTCACGCTGGCCGATCTCCGCCTCTCGGCAGATGTGATTCAGAGCTTGCAGAAGGTCACCATCGTGGCCTGCGGCACCTCGTACTATGCCGGCCTCGTGGGCAAATATCTGATCGAGAATCTGGCTCGCATCCCCGTGGAAGTGGATTTCGGCTCCGAGTATCGCTATCGCCATCCCATCCTCGACGAGCGCACGCTGGTGCTGGCTATCACGCAGTCGGGCGAGACCGTCGATACGCTGGCGGCCCTGGAAGAGGCCCGTAATCACGACGCACCCACTGTGTCCATCGTCAATGCCGTGGGATCCCAGGCGGCCCGCGTCTCCGATGGCGTGATCTACATGCAGGCCGGTCCCGAGATCGGCGTCGCCAGCACCAAGGCCTTCACGGCCTCGCTGATTGATCTGCTGCTGCTGGCCATGTATCTGGGACAGCAGCGCGGCGTGCTCTCGCCTGACCTTTCGCAGGTGATCGCCCATGAATTGGCCCTCCTGCCCCAGCGCGTGGGCGATGTCCTGGCCATGGACGAACGCTACGAGACGCTGGCCCGCAAGTATGCCGGTTATGCCGATTTCCTCTATCTCGGCCGCGGCATCAATTATCCCACGGCGCTGGAGGGTGCGCTGAAGCTCAAGGAAATCAGCTACATTCATGCCGAGGGCTATCCCGCAGGCGAGATGAAGCATGGCCCCATTGCCCTGATCGATGAAAATATGCCTACTGTGGTGATTGCCCTGCGGGATGGGGTCTATGATAAAATGCTCAGTCAAGTCGAGCAGGTCAAGGCCCGCAACGGCCTTGTGATCGCCGTCGTTAACCCTCATGATCACGCGATAGCGGCCAAAGCTGACGATATCATTGAGGTGCCCGAGACCATCGAGTGGCTGACGCCCGTGTTGGCCGTGGTGCCTCTGCAATTGCTCGCCTACCATATTGCTGTATGGCGCGGCTCCGATGTCGACCAGCCCCGGAATCTGGCCAAGAGTGTGACCGTCGAGTAGACTATTCGCCACAGAACCGCCAGGCCCCCCCATTTTCATGCGCATTCTTTTCATCGCCCCCTTTGGCTCCTGCCACAAACAGACCGTGCCCCGACGCATGGTGCCGCTGGCCGCGGCCCTGGCCCGTCGGGGTCACGAGATGATGGTGTTAATCCCGGCCTGGGACTGCCCCCAGCAGGCGGGGCAAAGCTGGGAACAAATGGGCGTGTCCTGTGTGGCGCCGGCCCGCGGACCAGCTCCCCATCCGTTGGTGGATCCCTGGCTGTATGGTCGCTGTTGGCGTCAGGCCAAGGCCTTTGCTCCTGACATCGTGCATGTTTTCAAGGGGCTGGGCTATAGTGGGTTGCTGGGCTATCGCTTCCATCGCCTGGGAACACCCGTTTTTGTCGATATCGATGATCTGGAAACGGCCCAGGGATGGGGACGGCAGCGGCCGTGGCCTGTTCGCTGGTGGGGACGCAGACAGGAAAAGGCGATGATGGTACACACCGATGCCGTGACAGTCGCCTCGGTGGTGCTCAAACGCCGCGTTGCCCACTGGCGCAAATCAACAGCCAATGTGGTGTATTTACCCAATGGGGTGACCCGGGCTGCCACCCCCGCCCCTGTGGCTGACAATGACCCCGTGGTCCTGCTCTATACCCGCGGCAATGACATGGATCCTGATCGTCTGCGCCTTATCTGGCACCGTATCCGGGCGGCAGTGCCTGCAGCCCGCCTGCGCGTGGTAGGCGACTGGGTTGATGTACCGGCATTGCCGGCGATGGAACGTATGGGCTGGGTAGAGGACGCGGCATTGCCACAGGCTCTGCGCAGCAGCGCCGTGGCGCTCTTCCCGGTGATGGATACGCCATTGGTGCGCGCCAAGTGCCCGGCCCGGCTACTGGATTGTCTGGGGCATGGCCTGCCCGTGGTCAGCGAAGATGTGGGCGAATACGCCTTATTGGCGGGGGTGGAACAGGTGGAGGCTGCCGAAGATACCTATTCGCTCGCCGACACCGTGATCTCACTGCTGCAGGATCCTGAGAAACGCCGCCTGCGTTCAGCCATTAGCTGGCGGCAGGCGGCGCGTTACGATTGGGATGATCTGGCGGGGGATTTGGCCGAGCAATACGAGCGCATCACAGGCTAGGTGATCCTGCGGCTGGAGGATACCAGGATGCTGTGTGGGGACGGTGGCGAGCTGGCAGCTGGCGACAAAGGCCGGGCTTGCCTTGCTCGTGATCTCAGCGGCTGCATCTGCTCTTGCAGGCGTGCGGCCGGGGCCAGGCCATGGTTAATGGCGACCACCTGATGCTCGGCGTCGAGGATGACCGTGGAGGGGGTGGTCATGATGCCGAAGTGATGACTGACCGC
>JAJRXO010000398.1 GCA_024276255.1 Chloroflexota bacterium
CGCCTTGCCCAACAGGGCGCCCGCTTGCTGCTGGATACCCTGCCCTGCTATCTGGCGGGAAAGCTGCGCCCCCGACCTCAGGATGACGCCGACGCCACGAAATGCCGCCTGCTGCGCAAGGAGCATGCCCGTATCGACTGGCATCAGCCGGCAATTGTAATCGAGCGCATGATCCGGGCCTACGATCCCTGGCCGGGCGCCTTCACTTACTGGCAGGGACAGCCCCTCAAGCTGGGCCCGGCGCAGGTAGTGGCTGGTTCGGCGCCTGCGGGTGAAGTCATTGCCTGGGAGGAGGGAGTGGCGGTGGGCACGGGCCGGGATTTGTTGCTGCTGTCGGCAGTGCAACCCGCAGGCAAAAAGATGACCCCCATTGCCGATTTTCTACGCGGCCGACCTCAGTTTCTCGGGGCCACACTGGGGAGCTGATCCCTCTCAGCATCGTTTGCCCTCCCCTCATTCCTTTCTCCACACGATTTCCTATGAACCTGCAAGGCACAACAGCCCTGGTTACAGGCGGCGGCCATCGCATTGGCCGGGCCCTCACACTGGCCCTCGCTGCCGCGGGATGCAACATCATCTTGCATTACAACCGCTCTGCCGAACCAGCCCGCCTCACCGCGGCCGAGGCCGAAGCGCTGGGCGCCCGCATTTTACTGCGTCAGGTCGATCTCAGTCATTTGCAGGATGCCCGACCTCTCTTCGCTGATCTACCGCCAGATTTCGGCCCCGTGCAGGTATTGGTGAACAGCGCGGCGATCTTCCCCAAGGACAAATTGGCCGATCTAACCCTCGATGGCTGGAGCCAGACTTTCCGTGTGAATCTGCGCTCGCCCATTTTACTCACCCAGGCTTTTTATCTTGCCCTGCCGCAGGAGCTGCCAGGGGCGGTCGTCAACATTACCGACTGGCGGACAGAGCGCCCCTACCTCACCCATTTCAGCTACACCGTTTCCAAGGGCGCATTGGATGCCTTCACGCGTACAGCGGCCATTCAATTGGCGCCGCGGGTGCGTGTGAACGGTATCGCCCTGGGGGCAATTCTACCGCCGGCCGGCGCCAGCGAGGCCTACTGGCAGCAGGTGCTGGCCACCGTGCCCTTGCAACGTGGCGGCGGCGCCGATGTGGTAGGCCAGACCCTGCTTTATCTGCTGGGTAACGATTTTATCACCGGTGAAATCATTCGCCTAAGCGGCGGCGCCCATCTCAAGCAGGGATAGAGGAAGGGATATTTTATGAACGATATCAATCAGCTCGATAAAGTTTTTATCAGGGATCTGCTGGTACGCGGCATTCTGGGGATCAACCCCGAAGAGCGCGTCAAACGCCAGGACATCCTGATCAATGTGACCATGTGGGCCGACACGCGGCCCGCAGCCCAAAGCGATGATATCGCTGACGCTGTCAATTATCGCACCGTGGCCAAGGCAATCATCGATCATATCGAAACCGGCGAGCCCTATCTGGTGGAACGCCTGGTGCAGGAGATCGCGGACATCTGTTTTGCCACAGCCGTCGGCGTGCAGGCGGTGGAGGTCTCGGTAGAAAAGCCGGGCGCCCTGCGCTTTGCCCGCACGGTGGGGGTCAGCATCTTCCGCACCCGGGAAGCGTTTGAGCGCCATGCCTGATCAGGTGCTGATCGCTCTGGGCAGCAATATCGATCGCGAAGAAAATTTAAGGCGAGCTTTTGCCCTGTTGCGCCGCGATGAGCGCTGGCAGGTATTGGCTGAAAGCCCCATCTACCAGACGCCCGCGGTAGGTAGCCG
>JAJRXO010000399.1 GCA_024276255.1 Chloroflexota bacterium
AGAGCAAGCTGTAGGGCAATTGATTGCTCACCGGGCGGCCAATCGTGAGCAAGTCGGGCAGATCGATGACGCCGAAGTTGGAGACGCCGATGGCCCGGACTTTGCCCTGCTTCTGTAGTTGCTCCAGGGCAGCCCAGGTTTCGGCCAATGGTATGTCCCAGTTGGGCCAGTGAATCTGAAATAGATCGAGATAATCGGTGCCGAGACGGCGTAAGCTGGCCTCGCACGAGCGCATGAGATCGGCCGGGGCCAGGTTCTGCGAGCTGACCTTACTGGCGATCACCACTTGCTGCCGGACGCCCTGGAGCGCCCGACCCAACACATCATCTGCATGCCCGTCGCCGTACAGTTCCGCCGTATCGAAAAAAGTGATGCCTGCGTCCAGGGCGGCGTGCACCGTGGCGATGGAGTCGGCGTCATCTTGCGGGCCCCAGTGAAAATCGCTAGCCAGCCCCCAGCAGCCCATGCAAATAGTTGATACTTCGATGTCGGTTTGGCCTAATCTGCGGTATTTCATGTTGAATATCCTCCGTATTCCTGCCATGCTTCCCACATGGCAATGATGTTTTCGGGGGGGACGTCGGCCTGGATGTTGTGCACAGTGTTGAAGACATAGCCGCCGCCCGGCGCCAGCACCTCGATATTGCACCGCACATCCTCGCGCACCTCCTGCGGCGTACCGTGGGGAAGAGTGTCTTGCGTGTCCACGCCACCGCCCCAAAAGACCAGATCCCGGCCGTATTCGCGCTTGAGCTCGTGCAAATCCATGCCCACGGCCGTGGCCTGTACGGGATTGAGGATATCCACGCCCATTTCGATGAAGTCGGGGATGAGGGGGCGGATATTGCCATCGGAGTGGAAGAAGCGTTTGGCCTGCGGAGCCAGCCTGGCCTGCAAGGCCAGCACCTGTTGCACCCGCGGCTTGAGCTGTTGCCGGAACATGGCGGGTGAGATCAGTTGCGAAGTCTGGGTGCCATAGTCATCCGCGTAGGTGACCACATCCACCACATCACCCAATTCACGTAAGGCCGTCTGCCAGTAATCCAATTTGAGCTCCAGTAATTTGTCGAACAAAACCCCGGCCAATGCCTCATCCATAGCCATCATCAGCAATAGATTTTCCATGCCGACGAGGCGCTGGGCAAACTCGAAGATGCCGGCGAACGCATCCTTGAGCACGACCGCGTAGCCCTCCCGCCGATAACGCTCGGCCTGCTCTCTGAGCCCGGCCACCCGCCAGCTCGCGCCCATGTCGGGCCAGGAATGGTGACGGATGTCAGCGGCGGTGAGATCGGATTGGGGCAGGGGCACTTCCCATACGCTGTAATAAAGGCCGTCCTCTTTGGGGCGCATGTGCGTGATGCCCCATTCATCGTGATAGAGCCAGTATTCGCCCGCATCCTCTTCGACCACGCCCCAGTTGTGGCTGTTGAGGGGATAAAGCCCGCGCATGTCCACTTGCAGGCGCTGGAGAAGATCCTCTTCGGGCAGGGCGAGCTGCTGGATGGAGTCGCAAAGCGCGGG
>JAJRXO010000400.1 GCA_024276255.1 Chloroflexota bacterium
AGAGGATGCCGCCTCGCACGCATTCCGCGGCCCCACAGCCCGCAACCGCAGCATGTTCGGCCCGGCCGGTCTGGCCTATGTGTATCTTATCTATGGTATGCATCATTGTCTGAATGTGGTCACGGGCGACGAGCAGGACGCGCAGGCTGTGTTGCTGCGGGCCGTGGAACCTGTGGCAGGCATCGAACACATGCAGGAGCGACGAGGACTACGCCCCCTCTCCCAACTGGCCAATGGGCCCGGCAAACTCTGTCAGGCTTTCGGCATCGATCGCAGCTTCGACGGACATGATCTCACACTGGGGCAGGGGCTCTGGTTGGTGCCGGGGCCCAGTCCTGTGCACATTGCCAGCGGCCCCCGAATTGGCGTGCGTGGCGACGAGCGCGCCCGCTCGATTCCCTGGCGTTTTTTTGTGGCCGACAGCCCCTATCTCTCGCGTTGACTAGCGACGCAGCAAGCGCGGCAGGGCGCGCATTTCGGGTGAACGCAACAACCAGGCTGCCATCCCGTACACCAGCACAGCGGCGCCGCCTGCTACAATCGCCTGCAGTGGCAGCGGTGACCTTGCCAGCGGCAGCAGCAACGCGCCCACAGCTCCCAGCATGATAAGGCTGGCAGCCAGTGTACGCAGCAAACTGCGCCCCACCTGCGCCTCATCCCATCCTCCCAGCCGCCCTCGCAACAACCACAGCAGCACCGCCATCTCGACCAGCGTAGCCACCGAATTCGCCAGTGCCAGTCCGCTGTGCTGCCACAATTGCACCCACCACAAACTCAGTAATGCATTGGCCGTCATGGCGCCCACGCCCACCAGGACCGGCGTCAAGGTATCTTTCAGTGCATAAAACACTCGCGCCACCACCTCCACAACGGAGTGTCCCACCAGGCCCAGCGCGTAAAAACGCAGGGCAGCGGCAGTCATCAGGGTGTCGTGGGCATCGAAGGCCCCCCGTTGCAAAAGCAGGCTGATCAGGGGCACACGCAACAAATACAGTAAAATCGCCGCCGGTATGGTTAAAAAGAGCAGGAGCGCCAGAATGCTGCCCAGCGTTTTCTGCATGGATACGTGCTCCCCAAGGGCCGATTGATGGGCAAAGGTAGGAAAGGCAGCCGTGGCAATTGCCTGGGCGAAAATGCCCTGCGGCAACAGCATGATCAGCCAGGCATAATTCAGAGCGCTGATGGAGCCCGGGGCCAGATGGGAAGCCAGGAAGACATTCACCATGAAATTGATCTGCACCACTGCCAGGCCCAGCACACGAGGAGCCATCAGGCGCAACACCTCGCGCACCCCGGCATCGGCCAGGCTTAACACCGGCCGCCAGCGCAGGCCGAAACGTATCAGACCCGGCACCTGCACCAGTAAATGCAGCAACGCGCCAGCCACCACGCCTATCACCAGCGCCCGCACACCCCATTGGGGTGCCAGCAGCCAGGCAGAGACGATGATGGCGGCATTGTAAACAACCGGCGCTAGCGCCGGCAACAAAAAATGATGATATGAATTCAGAATCCCCATAACTAGGCCGCTGATGCCAAAGATAACCGTGGAGATGAGCATCCATCGCATTAGCGATATGGTGAGTTGTTGCTGAACAGCCGGAAACCCCGGGGCAATGATATGTTCCACCAGGGGACGGGCAGCAAACGCAGCGCTGATCGCCAGCACAATCAGGGCCAGCAGCAATAGATTGGCCACCTTGGCCGCCAGATCCCAGGCATCATCCTCTGCGTCGCGAGCCAGGCGCTCGCTGAAGGTGGGAATAAAGGCGCTGGCCAGTGCCCCCCCTGCCACCAGCGTAAAAAGCAAATCCGGCAGCCGGAACGCAGCCAGATAGGCATCGAGATCGGCGCTGGCGCCAAAACGGGCGCCGATCACCACCTCGCGCAACAGCCCAAAGGCGCGGCTGGCCACAAACAACACCATCACCAACGATGCTGCCTGGGCAATGCGGGACAGAGGAGAACGGGAAGAAACTGTCGGG
>JAJRXO010000401.1 GCA_024276255.1 Chloroflexota bacterium
CAGCGTGTCGATGTCTTCCTCGACGATTACATCCTCCAGCCTGCGCCCCTGTTCATCGACGAGACGGCGCCCCTCGTCGCCATTGGCCCCGGCCACGGTGAACACCCCGGCCACCACATAATCGCCCAGGGGTCGCTCCTGCAGCTCGGCCTCAATGCCCCGCTCCACGGGATTGGTCACCACCAGCAGCACCCGATGCGGGCGGGTCAGGCGTAGCACGGTGGCATGAAACAGACGACGCCAGCCATAGAGAGTAGCGAAAGCCAGGGGCCATTGGATCAACACCACAAAGCGGCCCAGTTGCAGGCTGCGCCAGAAAAATGTCAGCATCACGGCCAGCGCCATGCCCACCAGGCCAGCCAGCGCCAGGATCATGGCGGCCGCCGGTTGCCGGGGATCCCGGGCCAGATCGTACTGATCGAACACGTACAGTGCCACCAGATAGCCGAAGCCCAGGGCAATCACGCCACTGGGCAGGGGCCACGGCAACGCTTGCAGCAGGGGCGTGCCCGAGATCAGCCACAGGCGAAGGCCCACCGCCACGGCCGCGGTGAGCCACACCAGCAGCAGGTCGCCGAACAACAACACCAGTTGCCAACGTCGTTCATAGCCGGTCCACAGTACCGATCGATGTAGATTCATAACATCTGACTCCCATGGGAAAGGAGGCCTTTTGCGCGCAGGAGTTTCGCATACAGCGCCACGGTCTTTTGTTGCATGGTGTCGATCTGCCAGCGATCATCCACAAGCTGGGGGCCACGAGCGCCCATTTGCCGCCGCAGCGCCGCGTCTTCGATCAGACGACGCAGGGCCGCGGCCATGCCAGGCACATCGCCCTGGGACAACACAAAACCATTCCAGCCATCGTGCACCAGCTCCCGCACGCCCTCGGCCTCGAACGCCACCACAGGCAGCCCTACCGTGGCCGCCTGCACCAACACCTGCGGCAATCCCTCGCGTTCGCTGGCAAAGACCTTGATGTCCAGGGCGGCCATCAACTGCGGTACGTCCTGGCGATAGCCGACGAAAAGGATGCGCTCCGCCAGCCCCGCCTCCTGCGTCAATGCCTGCAGGCGTTGGGCGTCAAAGCCCTCACCGGCAAACAAAAAATACAATTGCGGATAACGGGGGCAGAGCTGTTGCGCCACCTGGATCAAACGATGATGCCCCTTGCGCCATTCCAGCGCCGCCACATAGCCTACTACCACGGCATCGGGGGGCAGGCCCAGCTCGCTCCGTTTAGCCGCCCGTTGCTCCGGCGACATATACCGCGCCTCGGCAAAGGCCCGCAGATCCATGCCGCTGTGGATGATCACATACTGCTCGGGCCGTCCCACCCCGGCTGCCAGATAGCGTTGTTGCAGGTCTGCGCCCACGCTGATCAGGCAATCGCTCCAGCGGGCTGCCATGCGCTCCAGCGTCAGGTACAGGGTGTTCGTGAGCCATGATTGCGTGGGGTTGAATGTCGCACCGTGCAGGCTATGGATGATCAAGGGCACGCCGGCCCTTCGTGCTGCCCAACGGCC
>JAJRXO010000402.1 GCA_024276255.1 Chloroflexota bacterium
ACGATGTCTGGCGCCGGGTGGAGAGCAACTGGTTGGCAGGTTTGGTCGTGCGCGGCATCATCGATGAAGAAGATGCCATGGAGATGGCGCATGATTCGGCTTATCGTTTGGCCAAAGACGCCTATCGCTTTGACTGAGCGTCTTGCGGTATGGGGCCAAGATCGGTAATCATCCCTTCAGAGCACCGGCTAAGATACCTCTTACAAAATAGCGGCTCAACAAAATAAAGAAGAACTAGCCACCTGACAGTTTTGAGGAGGCGAAAAAAAGTTGGCCGACACGCCGCCATCTGAGAAGATGGAGTTGAGAGAAACAAATCATCTCGGAGGCGACAAATGTCGGTCAACCTGTATCATACTTGGCTTGAGCAATTTGAACAAATAGCAGGAAAGACACGCATCACCGTGTTGCGAAACTTTACGTGGTTGATGCTGGGCATGCTTGATCAAGTGCTGGGTTTGGATCTCAGCACCCAGGTAGGATTCATCCGCCGTCGCTCATGAGCCCGGGCATTTGCTGCCCGTGCGGCGTCTTCCCACATCTTGCCCGCGTTCGGCTTTTCCCGCGATGAAATGTCAACACTGCCCTCTATCTTTGCAACCCGACCATCGCTGACAAATGACTCACGCACCATCTCCAGCACCTGCCACGTGGTTCAGCGCCTCCGCCACGGTATAGGCAGCGACGTCTTGCCGCCGGCACAGATACCGTTGAAAAAGCAGGACGCAGCGCATGGTGTCCTCAGGATGCATCGTCAAACCTCTCTGGATCACGGCTTCGGCTTCAGCAAAACGGCCGCCTCGACGCAGCAAATCAGACAGAATGGCTTCTTCGGCGGCGAGTTCGGCGGCGAAAGACTGCCCCCGCATCCGCGCTTCGTCAAACAGTGCCACCGCCCTTGCCCTGCACTTTGCTGCGGCCGATGTGTATTCTTCTCCACCATCGTCACAGGCCCAAGCAGCGCGCATCGCTGCCCAGCCCGCGTCGGCGTAGTCACCCGTGGCTTCCTGAATCATGCACTGAGAGAGGAACATGTTCGCCAGGTACGAAAAACGCTTGTCCCGCAACTGATCCCGATAGTCGTGCCGGGTCACCACGGTTTGCACCATGACAGAAGTTTTCGATATGTCACGCGCACAATAGCCGCAAGAGGGGCAACACTGAATCTGCATGGGCAGAGTCATCCGCATCAATGGCGGCGGGCGGCTGTCCAGATCCGGGGCGCCGATGGCACTGCTGGAGATAAGCACAGTCTGCATATCCGTGTGGCCACACACGGCGCAGGTGATTTTCACTTCATGAAACAGCGTCATGGGGACAGCTCCTGCAGGTGAAGACATTCATGGCAGGTTACTCCAATCCCGACTCCCACTCGTAGTCATAAATGACAACCCAGGTCGCTTCCTGAAGGACATGGGCAATACGGGCCATCCTCTCGTGGTCGGTGCGGCTCAACTTTTGCCCCATGTCCTGCTTCCACTTCCGGTACGATTCCCGGCCCCTCTCGTCCAGGGTCAGCATCTCTCGAGCGGTAAACAGGGCCGTATAGTCCAACCACACTTGAAAAGGGACCGCCTCTTCAAAGAAGCGATCCTCATATCGCTCCCGAAACTCACGGTACCACGTTCTAAACGACTCATTGCCGTGCATGTGCCACCATGGTGGTTCTGCGAAAACGACACAGCCCGCCCGCGCCTTCTCAGGCACGATCCACACTCGCTCCCGGCCGATGATAAACCATTTGCCATCCTGCACCCGGTTCAGCAGTTCCTGCCGCTGTTGTTGCATCTCCACTGACATGGATTCCCGCTCGGGCAAGTCCCATTCCTTCCTGCCTGTCTGGAGATTGAACGTAAGCAGGCACGGCCATTCAACGAAAAGGACGTCCCTTCCTGCAAAGAACTCGATCCGTCGGTCAGCGTGGATTTCGAACAGGCGATCCAGAAGCCACCACTCGGGGACCTCGAAGACCAGGCCGGCATCGACAGCGTCCCGGGCCAAAACGTATATTCTCCGTGACCGGGCCGGCATGGATTATTCCCCCGCCTTGGGATACGTGGATGCGATATATTGCTGCCGCCGCGCGGCCAGCTCTTTCCACAGGATATCGGGGACGAGGGCACGAATGACATGATGCACGGCAACGTACTCCTCATGGGGGAAGAGGTGTGCGGCAAGATGAGCACGCTTTCCCCCTGCAGACATCTTCAAATAACCCGTCTCGCCCCCCATGACCGGTTCTGCGGGGACCTCCTGGGGACGGATGAAGAGGCCGGATGTCTGCATCCAGTTGTAGAGAAGAATGCGGGACGGCAGGTGGGGAGCGAAGGCCTCTTCCCATTGTGGGCAGGTATGTGAAGGGTAGTCGGGCCAGAACAGAATGTGGCCACTGTCCGTTGGTGTGACCGTGATGGTGTATTCGTAATGATGGGGCGGCGGCATACTGCCAGTGGCCCACTCGTAGGTGAGAGCAAAATCATCGGGCAAGAGAGAACGATAAAGGCTCACCCAATCCCGCCGCTCAGGCGGGAGCGGATGCTCCAGGAAAGCCTCCAGCTCTGCCCGCGCCATATACACGACCCCCTCCGCGCCAACCACCCGGCAATCCTCACCCAGGGCCAACCAGCGGTTTCGGACTTGCTCCCGCGAGAGATTCTGTTCCCGCATTTGATCCACCGAGCTCCATGTGCGGCGGCGGGCGTACTCAATGGCCAGCTCGCGAGTAGGGAAACCCACCACGACCGTTTCGTGATCCGGGTCGTGCAGATTGAAGAGATCGCACACAATGACATGGTATGGAGAACCTCGCATTGACCGTTGCTGCTCCATTGTACTTTAAGGTGATCCTCAACGTCTAAGTATATTCAAGTAAATCATGATGGTCGATTGATGCCCTATTGTGAAACAGGTGTCTTTTGCGACTGTCATGCTGAGCGGCTCCATCCCAGAGGCTCCTTCCCTCTGCTACCCTCTCAGCAGTAGCCGAAGGGCATTTCGTCGGTATTTGCTCTGCGAGACCCTTCACTGGCGTTTCGTGTTCATATTAGTTACCTACTCGACCCGTTCAGGCTGCCACATTGTGTTTTCTCCTCCAAAGAGACTTCTGTGTTCGTACCTAGACCACGATCAGTGAATAATAGGTGGGAACAGGAAAAAGAAGGTGATAAGAGAAATGGAGATGTGTTGTTCCGTATGTCAACCTATTCTCCGGGCTGGTGAAGTGCAGTGAAACTAGCTTTATAGCCCAAGCTCCGCCCGACCGGATCACAACAACGACAACCGCCATTTGATACGAAGGATTTTGGCTCTCTATCAACGGCCGGAGCAGCGGTTAAAAGTACCGATGAATTGCAGCAGGGTGAGTGGATAAAGCAACGAAAGCACGATTGATGGGCCGGGGATGCGTGAAGGGCTAACGAAAAACGCCCACGCGTGTATACGCACAGGCGAGAGGAGCGGAAAAAGCCGGAAGCATGAGTTCTGCCAGGAATGAGGGTATGGAGACTTGACAGAGGCCGTTCGGGAATGTGGCGAGGAACGGCCATTGCTGAACAATACAGCTATTGAGGTCGACATTAACAGAAGACGCTTATCCTGTCAAATCTGGATTTTGGCCCGAGGCTGTATCAGTTTAGTCGGTGAAGAGTAGGAAAAGCCAAAGGCCCGTCTCCTGAAGGTAAAGCATCCAAAGAGGAATCCTTCAGGAGGCAGGCCAATGGCAGAAAGCATTGTGGCACTTTCT
>JAJRXO010000403.1 GCA_024276255.1 Chloroflexota bacterium
ATTCGCAGGTCCCAGTAGCCGCTTTCCTCGCCCACCTCACGCAGAGCGGCCTGTTCGGGGGTTTCATCCTTTTCAATGTGGCCTTTGGGAAGGCGTATCTCATGGGATGGGGTGTCGTCGCGAGGGACATCCCGCTCCAACAGCAATACCGCGCCCTGATCGTTGATCACCACGCCGCCCGCGGCCCGATATCGTTTGACCTTGGTTTTCTTCGCTGAATTTTTCATGGACATCGCACCAATCCCTGGGCCCACAGGCAGCCACCACATACGGGGAATTCGTTGCCGAAACAGTCTTCTTCGTTGCTGACGGAAACATCGCAACCGCCGCAGAATGTGCAGGGCGGGAAGGCGAAACCCTGCACCCGCTTGCGATAAGCCACATAATCCGGGTGCATCCAGATATCCAACAGGTTGTTTTCGCGCACATTGCCCACCACGTGCCGCACCGAAAGGCGCCTTTTGCCGTGCAGGTAGCTGTAATGGGTGTGCATCAACGGCCAGCAGGGGCTGACATCTCCGTTCCAGGCTATCGACATGGAGCCATCTTCCACAAAACCACATACATCGTTGCTGCCGCCCCAGCTGGCGCCGGCGTAGGTCACGCTGTAGCCGCTGTCGAAGGCCTGGAACAGTGCTTCGCGTGTCACATCGTTGAAATCCATCTTGGGCAGGATCAAACGCGGCGCCTGGCTGTGAGGCAGGTAGGTCAGCGAGCGCATGGTATCCACATACAGACGCTCATCCTGCATGGCCTCATCTACCGGCTGCACATTGCTGACAGAAAAATGTCTGACGCCCAGCTGCAAGCCCATTTTGAGCAGCGCCGGCAATTCGTTGATGTTGCGCTTCATGGCCACAAAGGCAATGCCCAGCTCGGGTGTGGGAAAGTGACTGCCCTTGCGCATCTTGCGAAAACGATCGAGGTTCTCCAGCACCTTGGGGAGCTCGGCGCCCAGCCGCACATCGCCATAGCTTTCAGGCGTGGCCCCGTCCAGTGATATCCACAGCATGTCGAGGCCGGCATCGATCAGTTTGCGGCTGTTCCGTTCCGTGAGGGTGGTGCCGTTGCTGATCAGCTCAACCCGCGCGCCCAGCTCCTTCACCTGGCGAATCCAGGTTGTGGTGCGCGGATGGAACAACGGCTCGCCGATGCCGCCAAAATACACCGTAGGTATCTGGGGAAGCTGTAAGAGCCCCTCCAGAATCGAGGTAAAGGTCTCTTCCGACATGCGGCCCACAGGTGCGTCCCAGGCGTTGCGAAAACAGGTAACACAATCAAGGTTGCAACCGTCGGTGGGTTCGATGAACACCTTGGCCAGATGGGTGGGGGGGCGATGTAAACGAATGCTGTTGCCGTCTTCATCCAGACGCACCTCGGCGCCCGGTTGCAGGCCCCAACGGGCGAGGAGCTCCGGTGGCAGAACCAGTCGGCCCTCATCGTCTACATAGCCCCAGGCAGCCTGTTTCGAACTCAGCGAATCGCTGCGAGGCTTGCGGGAACGAAACTCGATCTTCATATTATCATCTCCGGAAAAACAGGTAGCCTAGAACTATAGGGGGAAAACGCATAATTGTCAACGATGAGAGGAAAAAAGACTGCCAGACCGCTTACAAAACAGATGGGTTTCCCCTGCTAAACAGGCACCTTGTAAGCCGGGGCATAGAAAGCCGGCCTGGGTTGTGTTAAACTGCGAGCACATCCAAATCATGCGGAGCATACAATGCAATCTTTGTTGGAAAAACTCGGTATCGACCCAGTGAACCCCGGCGCCTGCCTGGGCCCTGATCAATGGATTCTGGACCAGCGCGGCCGTGAACTGATCTCCTATAATCCCACCACCAACGAGCCCATCGCCAGCGTAATCCAGGCCACGCCGGAGACCTATGCCCAGGTTACGGCGGCGGCGCAGGAAGCATTTCTATCATGGCGCATGACGCCGGCGCCCAAGCGCGGAGAAGTGATTCGCGATCTGGGCAACGCCCTGCGCCAGCTCAAAGAACC
>JAJRXO010000404.1 GCA_024276255.1 Chloroflexota bacterium
GGTGTGGCGGCCGCTATCGACGATGATGCCGTTCTGGCTCAGCCCATGTTGCGCCAGGGCCGCCACCAGCTGCTCCCCGGCATGATCTGCTCCCCGCACGCCCACCAGCACCGCCTCACTGTCCATGCTGGCGATGTTGGCCGCGGGATTGCCGGCGCCGCCGGGCCGGTGGCGCAGTTCGCTCTGTTCCAGAACCGGCACCGGCGCTTCGCGACTCAGGCGCTGCACCTGCCCGATCTGATATTCATCCAGAAAAATGTCACCCACCACCAGGATGCGGTGATGAGCCAGCCGGGGGATGAGTTCGGTGGGCGGCAGGAACGCGGCGAGGAGAGACATCAGGAGGTCCTCTGCAGGGAGAGCACTTTGCGCAGGAATTGGCCGGTGTAGGAGCGGGGATGTTGGGCGACGTGCTCGGGCGTGCCTTCGACGATCACCTTGCCGCCTTTGTCGCCGCCTTCCGGCCCCAGATCAATGATCCAGTCAGCCGACTTAATAATATCCAAATTGTGCTCGATCACCAAGACGGTGTTGCCGCGGTCGACGAGATCGTGCAATACGCCCAGCAACTTCTCCACATCCGCGAAATGCAGGCCGGTGGTGGGCTCGTCGAGGATGTAGAGGGTATTGCCGGTGGCGCGCCGCGAGAGCTCCTTTGAGAGCTTGATGCGCTGGGCTTCGCCGCCGGAAAGGGTGGTGGCAGGCTGGCCCAGTTTGATATAGCCCAGGCCTACGCGGTTGAGCGTATCCAGCCGGTTGCGAATGCTGTTGATGTTCTCGAAGAACGACAACGCTTCCTCCACGGTCATGTTCAACACGTCGGCGATGTTCTTGCCCTTGTAGTAGATCTCCAGGGCCTCGCGATTGTAGCGACGACCATGACAGACCTCGCAGGGCACATACACATCGGGCAGGAATTGCATTTCGATGCGGATGATGCCATCCCCGCGGCAGGCCTCGCAGCGCCCGCCCTTGACGTTGAACGAGAAGCGGCCCGGTTTGTAGCCGCGCAGTTTGGATTCCGGCAGGCTGGCGAAGAGCTGGCGGATGGGCGTGAACACATCGGTGTAGGTGGCGGGATTGGAGCGGGGGGTGCGGCCGATCGGGGATTGATCGATATCGACGACTTTATCGAGATACTCCAGCCCTTCGATGTCAGTGTAGCGACCGGGTTTCTTGCGCGCCCGATACAGGCGTTGGGCCACCACCCGGTACAGCGTATCGTTGACCAGCGTGGATTTGCCGGAGCCGCTGACGCCGGTGACGACGATGAATTTCCCCAGGGGGAAGCGCACGTCGATGTTTTTGAGGTTATTGGCGCTGGCCCCGCGCAGGATCAGGTATTTACCATTGCCGGGGCGGCGCACCTTGGGGATGGGGATCTGGCGGCGGCCGGAGAGGAAGGCACCCGTGATGCTGTTGGCATCATCGGCGATGTGCTGTGGGGGGCCCTGCGAGACGATCTCACCCCCATGCTCGCCCGCGCCCGGCCCCATATCAATCAGCCAGTCCGCGGCCATCATGGTTTCTTCGTCGTGCTCAACCACCAGCACGGTGTTGCCCAGATCGCGCAGATCGCACAGGGTGCGAATCAGGCGGGCATTATCGCGCTGGTGCAGGCCGATGCTGGGCTCGTCGAGGATATAGAGCACGCCCATGAGTTGGGAGCCGATCTGGGTGGCCAGGCGAATGCGTTGGGCTTCGCCGCCGCTGAGCGTGGCGGCCGTACGGTCGAGCGTGAGATAGTCAAGGCCGACGTCGTACATGAAGCGCAGGCGAGATTGAATCTCTTTCAATACCTGGCGGGCGATGGTCCATTGTCGTTGCGAGAGCGGCGAGCCCGGGGGGACGACCTCGGGCAGGGGGGCGTTGTAATGCTCGTCATCGCTGCTGCCGCGCAGGCTCCGCACCCATGCCAGGGCTTCCTGCACCGACATGTGCACGATATCGTCGATATTGAGGTCTCCGATCTTGACGGCCAGCGCTTCCGGCCGCAGGCGCTTGCCCTGGCAGCTGGGGCAGGGGCGGTTGGTCATGTAGCGTTCCAGGTACTCGCCGCGAATGTATTCGGATGTAGTTTCCTGGTAGCGGCGTTGCAGGTTGGGGATAATCCCCTCGTAATAGGTCTGGAATTCGCGGGTATGGCCGTGTTGGTTGACGTAACGTACACGAATGACGTCGCTGCGCTTGCCGCCGTAAAGGATGATGTTCTGCTGCTTGCGGCTGAGTTGCTTCCAGGGCACGTTGTGGGGGATGCCGTAGTGCTTGGCCGCGGCTTCCACCAGGGCGCGATAATAGGTGGCGGTATCGCGTGACCAGGGGTGCAGCGCGCCCTCGGCCAGGCTGAGTTCGGGATTGGGCACGATCAGGTCGGGATCAAATTCGCGTTGGGTGCCCAGGCCGGTACAGGTGGGGCAGGCGCCATGCGGCGTGTTGAAGGAAAATGTGCGAGGTTCGATTTCCGGCAGACTGATGCCGCAGGCGGCGCAGGCCAGATGCTCGGAGAACAACCGGTCGCGCGGGTTCTCCCTGTCGGTGACATCGGCTGCGATCATGATGCCCCCGCCCAGGTGCAGGGCCGTCTCCACGCTGTCGGCCAGACGGGTCAGGTCCATGGGCTCCTGGCCGTTTTGCTGATGCCGGACGATTACGCGATCCACCACCGCTTCCACGGTGTGGGCCTTGTAGCGATCCAGCTCCACGGTCTCGGTGACATCGTAGACCTGGCCATCGACGCGCACGCGCACAAAACCGGCTTTACGAATGTCTTCGAACACGGCCTTGTGTTCGCCCTTGCGGTCTTTGATCAGCGGGGCCAGGATCAGCAGACGACTGCCTTCGGGATAGGCGGCGAGCGCATCCACGATCTGCTCGATGGTCTGGCGGTTGATGGGCCGGCCGCAATTGGGGCAGTGGGGCTGGCCGATGCGGGCGAAGAGCAGGCGCAGGTAGTCGTACACCTCGGTGACGGTGCCCACGGTGGAGCGCGGGTTGCGGCTGGTGCCTTTCTGGTCGATGGAGATCGCCGGCGACAGGCCCTCGATCTGATCGACGTCGGGCTTTTCCATCAGGCCCAGGAACTGGCGGGCATAGGCCGAGAGCGATTCGACATAACGCCGTTGACCTTCAGCATAGATGGTGTCGAAGGCCAGCGATGATTTGCCGGAGCCCGAAAGGCCGGTGATCACGACCAGCTGGTCGCGGGGGATTTCGACGGTGATATTTTTGAGATTGTGTTCGCGAGCGCCGCGAATGATAAGTTTGTCTTGAGCCATGTGAATCAGTGCTTCGTGGCGATGCAGGTCATCCGTCCGCTGCAGGAGAACGATGGGTGTTCCTGATCTTTATGCTTATGATTGTCGAGATACCGGGTCGTGGGCATCAGAGTGGGCGGCGGGCCAGTGGATGAGACCGTCGGGGTTTTTGAGCAAGCGGCTGATCTCCTCGCCGGACAACCGACAGTTGTCGGGGAGGATGATGTAGTCGAAGCTGTCGTCAGGGTAGGGGATGGGCTGGAAGAGATATTGATAGCGGATATGATTGGCGTTCAGGGCGGCCCGGTGTACTTCCCCGGCTTCCAGAAACAGAGGATCGTCGCTGAGGATGACGGCGCGGCGGGCACGCAGCGATACGCGCAGGGGGGTGATGGGATCAGGCGGGCGGACAAAGAGCACGCTGTCGTTGCGGCGCAGTTGATTGCTGAGGAAGGCCAGATCGGGCCGGGCCGGCAGGGAGGACCAGGAATCGATCAGACGTTCGGGCAGCAGCCAGAAACCGTCTTCATCCTGATGCGCCTCGGCCACACGAGGGATCTCCTGCTTGCGCAGGGGGATGAGGTGCTCGGAACGATTGATGTAGTGCACCATCCAGCGCTTCCATTCCGGCCACACAAAATGACTGATGCCGGTGTTGCTCGTCCACACCGAGAGCTGCCGCGCCCCTACCATGGCTGCGGTGAGCACGCCCATGGTGCCGCCGTGGCTGACCACGCACACACGCTGCCCGGCATAGGTCTCCAGGATGACGCTCAGGGCCTTGTGGATACGGTCGCGGAAGGCAACGAAGGCCGGTGATTGCTCGAAACTCGGTTCCCATTCCAGGCGGCCCCACCAGGGGCGTGTGGGATGATGTTTGGGAAGTTCGTCCCAGAAGCCCAGGCTGAATTCCTCGAGGCCAGCCATCTCCACGGGCTGCAGGCCCTGCGCGTGGGCAATGGCCAGCGCCGTGCTGTGGGCGCGGCGCAATGGCGAGGTGATCACCACGTCGACCGGGGCGTGTTCGGCCATCCAGGCGCCAGCCAGCAGGGCCTGATGCCAGCCGCGGGCAGTGAGATTGGGATCGTAGGCGGTCAGGTTTTTGTACGTGTTCGTCATGGATTCGCCATGTCGTACCAGGTACAGTTCGGTGCCCACTTTGTAGCCGTAGCCGCGGTCGCTCAGGGGCACATCGGGCAGGGTATCCATCTGGGGATCGTATGAAGACATATTGTTGGGTCTGACAGTGTAATAGGGTCGAGGGTTGGTGAGAATTCGGTGTTGGTGAGCAGCAACTTATCATCTTACCGCATTCCGGGCGAAGTGGAAAATTTCGGTGGCCATAAGCCCTTCCGCCTTTCCCCGCGGCGTGGGGTGGTAGTTAACCCTCCCCCTGCGAGGCGATAGCCGAGCAGAATAACTGTTTTCCATCGTTCCAGAGCGAACCGAATGGGTCTGTCTTTGCGTCATAGTAAATAAGCGCGTCGTTCACTTTTCTGGAGGCAGACCATGCTTCGGCCAATTCTGATTAGCCTGGGGAGTGTGTTGATATTGGGCCTGGGTCTGATCACGGCTCTGCCCGGCAGAGCAGCCATGAATCCTTCATATACGCTTACAACAGCCGATGGGCTGGCGCTCACAATATCGGGCGACGGCCAGGTGAGCAGCGTGCAGATCGACGGCCAGGAGTTGGCGTCCGCCCCGGCCCCGGCCCTCATCCTGCGCGATCTCAGCCAGGCCGGACAGGTCATCAGCCCTAATCTGGTCACGAACCCCGGCTTCGAGTCAGGGCTGGCTGGCTGGACAGAAGCCCTCAACCAGGGCCTACAGGTGGGTGTCGTGCTTTCCCCCACCCACAGTGGCGA
>JAJRXO010000405.1 GCA_024276255.1 Chloroflexota bacterium
CGATTCAACAGATCCATGTTCCCCAAAACTATTGGGATAAATTGGCGGCTCTATTCGCAGCTGGCACACCTCCTGACCTGATGTACATGGGGTATCCGGAGATGGCGTTCTACGCTGAAGAAGACACACTGCTTCCCCTCGACGATTATCTGGACAACGATCCCGACGTTAGCCGAGACATGTATTTCCCTGCTCTCATGGAAGCCTTTACCTACGACGATGGCAAACTCTATGGTATTGCCAAAGACTGGAATACTCAGGTACTCTACTACAATAAAACTATGTTAGATGAAGCAGGACTGTCTTATCCCGATGACACCTGGACCTGGGATGATTTCCTTGCTGCTGCAAAACAACTTACGATCGATGCTAATGGTGATGGTATTGTCGATCAGTGGGGTTTTGTCACCGATGTAGGAGCGAACCGTATTGGTTCCTGGATTTACGGAAATGACGGTAGTATTCTCAGTCCAGATAAGAAAACCTGCACTCTGACCGATCCCGCCTCCGTCCAAGCGCTGCAATTCGTTACCGACCTGATGTTCAAGGAAAAAGTAGCTCCCAGCAAGGTCGAGCTTGCCGAGCTCTCGGCAAAAGATACATTTGCCAACGGCAAGGCTGCGATGTACATCGTTGGCGGCTGGCGCGTGCGAGCCTTCCGTGAAATCACCGCCTTCGAATGGGACATTGCCCCCACACCCAAGAGCCCCCATAGCGGCCATCGCGGCACCGTGGTAGATACTGTGGCATGGTCGATCGCCAAAAACACCGAATATCCTGAAGCTGCCTGGGAATTGGTAAAATTCTTTACCGGTGAGGCTGGTCAGATGCGTATGGCCGAGGGTGGTACGGCAACACCATCTATGATCAAATACGCGCAATCGGAAGCCTTCCTCGATCCCACGCAACCCCCTGCACATCGTGCTGTGCTAACAAGCTACACCGAAGATGAGATCGGTTACTATCCAGCGATTCCGAAAATGGGCGAATTCTGGGATGCCTGGAGTCAGGAATTGAACGAAATGTGGTTGGGCCGAAAGTCGGTCGAGGACAGCGTCCAGGCCTTCTGTGAGCGCATCCAACCCGCCCTACCTCAATAAAACACTACTCCCCCCTTTCACAAAGGGCGCATGCCGGCGTGAGCAATTCGTGCATGCGCCCTTCATCGTTACATCGCGTATGGCAAATCATCGACAGATCGACAACAATTGGTGGTCTGCAGAATATCTTCTGCACAACAGGCAAAATGCCTACCAAACAATACGAGAAGCTTTCAACAATCAGGAATTACGACAAGCGCTGAACGCACAATTGGTGGAGGGGGCACTTATTGGTAGGGATGTGCTCCTGGGCAGAGAAGTCGTGGTGGAAAGGGGCGCAGCTATACTGGGTGCGAGCAGAATCCTGCAAGGCAAGGTAGCATCAGAGGCTGTTGTTATCGATTGTGTGGTACAGAAGCTATCTGCTCGCCCCAGAAGTCTCCTATTTCAGATCGAGCAACTCGATGAGCAGGAAGTGGTGTCTCGTCCCAAGCGACTATTGGCCGACATTATTATTTTAGATGAAGAAATTATATGTAAAGTGAGAATTAACCTTCCTCTAGATAACACTTCAGTCAACGAAACAGTGGAAAGCAACGGTAAAAACATGACACTTGACAGGTTGATAGCGCTCTCTCAATTTAGCGCACCTTACCTGAATGGTTCCGGTGCTCAGTTCAGACAATCTCTGGCGGCACAGTCGTTGGAGGAGATATTTGCAGACCCCGGTATCGTCGCAAGATTCGGGGATAATCCCATCCTGGAACCGATTTCCACACATCCCTGGGAATCGAAAATGGTCTACAATCCGGCAGCCATCCGCCTGGAAGGAACGACCTATATTGTGTATCGGGCCTTTGGTGACGACCATATTTCTCGCTTAGGCTTAGCCTGGAGCGACGATGGTCTGCACATCGATGGACGTTTACCACATCCCATATTCTCCCCTCAGACGACTTACGAGTTGCCGGATCGGGCATTACAGAACCAACGGCAACGAGAAAAAGGGGGCTGCGAAGATCCGCGCCTGACTTTGATCGGAGACCGCGTTTATATGACCTATAGCGCTTATGCGAACGTCCTGCAAATCGCCTTGGCGTCTCTTGCCAAAGAGGATTTTATCGCTCTTCGCCACAGTACAGGGGCAGATATAGCTACTAAATGGAGGCGTTACGGGCCCTTATTTCCTGGACGACTGGACAGGAATGCCGTCTTATTTCCGGAAAAGATTAAGGGACAATACGTATTATTGCACCGGCCTATTATCGGCAATAGACGTGATATTGCTATTACTTTTGCCGACAGCTTGAAAGCGCCTTGGCCAGATCAATATGAGACCATCATACAAGCGCGAGCAGACAAATGGGACTCGGAACGGGTGGGGGCTGGTACACAAGTCTTGAAGACAAGACATGGTTGGTTGCTCATCTATCATGGGGTAGGCATCAGGAGAGGGCGACGAAGTTACATGCTGGGCGTTGCCCTGCTCGACCGAGATGATCCTCGACGCGTGCTCTATCGTTCCCCCGAACCCATATTCATTCCCAGCAAAGACTACGAACTGTATGGCTGGGCGCCGACGGTCGTTTTTACCAATGGCGCCACTGTGAGAGGAAAAAATGCGAACGAACTGGCCGAAGACGATGACGAAATCCTGATCTATTACGGAGGCGGAGATAGAGTCATCGGCGTAGCCTGGGCGAAATTGAAAGATATCCTTCCCCTTACTTGAGCGAGGAAAAATGCCAAACATCATCATCGTGATTCCCACCTACTGGACCTGGCCCAGCCACCGAGAGGATGGACCGGTCGAAACCTATTATGATCATCCCACCCCCGTGGATGGCAAAAGTACCCTGCCACGGCTTCTACAGAGCCTTACAGCATTAACGGGCCCAGACTTCATCGTCCTGATCCTCACGGCTACCACCCATCCCGAGCTGGAACAAACCGCCGCTGATGCAGTCGAGAGCCTGATTGCTCCCTTCCGCACCTCCTATCCTATCATCCAGGCAACCGAAGCTGATGCCGCCCTCATCCGCCAGGATCATCCCCGTCTGGCCGCACATGTGCAAATGCGCAACTACGCCGGCGTACGCAACCTACAACTGCTGCTCTCCCATGGTCTGGGCGCCAATATCGTCATTGCCTTGGATGACGATGAAATCGTTGCATCCGACTATCTGCAGACAGCACTCCGATCTGTGGGACGTGAACACGACAGGCAACGCGTCTTGGGTGTGGCAGGCTTCTATCTCGATAGTGACGGTGAAGTGTTGATACCAGAACATCCCCGCGTTGGCAATATCTTTCTAGATAAACCTGCGATCATGAACGACGGTACGCGGGCAATCCTGGCTACACCGGGGCGACTGGTTCCAACGCCGGTTGTTTTCGGGGGAAACATGGTCTTCCATAGCGATATGTTTACGCAAGTCGGTTTCGATCCGGGCATCACCCGAGGTGAAGACATCGACTACTTGATTAACGCCCGGCTGGCCGGCTTCCACTTTTGGCTGGATAAAGAGTTGGTGATCACCCATTTGCCGCCACAACATTACCACACACCTCTCTATGTCAGGATGTCCGAAGATATACGCCGATTCATGTACGAGAAGGAGAAACTGCGCCTAGCGGCTGAACGCGGCCTTTCCAACTTGACCCCGGCAGACCTGATGCCCTATCCCGGCTGTTTTCTCGATGACGATGTCGCCGAGCAAGCCCGTGTTGCCTTGGAGACCATCGCCAGCCAAGAATTAAAACAAGCGTACGGCGAGCCATCTGAAATTGTTGCTCAAGCCCAAGCACGAGCGCAGCAAGTTGCCCCCCATTATTTTGACTTCGCCCGATCCTGGCCGCGATTGATGAATGCTATTGGCGAAGATCAGGCGTTACGTGAACACCTGGCAGTGCGTCTACTTCGTAAATAAGTCAGGAGTCCGACGTCCGCAGTCGGTGGCGCTGAGGGCGTTGGCCTGGAAAAGTGACGAAACAAGCGGTTTGACATCTTATCAATTTCACACTACAATTATAATGTAATGACAATGTAGCAATTCAATGACTAAGGGAGATAGTGGCTTTGACCAAAATCGATCGTTCAATACCGGTTCCCGTTTACTACCAACTCAAAACCCTGCTCAAGGAGCAGATCGAAACAGGACAATTGCGCCCCGGGGATAAGGTGCCTACCGAGGCCGAACTCTGCGAGCGTTATGCCATTAGTCGTACACCCGTACGGCAAGCGCTGCTCGAGCTCGTTCAGGAGGGTTTGCTAACGAGAAGGGCCGGGCGAGGTACTTTTGTCATTCCCGCCGATGCGGTGCAGGTCACACTGCGCATTACCGTATCGGATACGCGCTGGCAATGGCCACTCGAGGAAGCCGCCCGCCTCTGGAACCAGGAAAATCCGCAAACAAAGATCAACCTGAAATTCAGCGTTGTTCCCCTCCGCCACTTGTACGATCACTTATCCCTGGCCGTGGCCCAGGGTCAGGCGCCTGACATCTCTGTACTCGACTCGGTTTGGGTGGCGGAATTTACCCACCGGAGTTACCTCTTGCCTCCCGATGAGCTGGATGCGGATTGGACGGCAAAGATAAAAGAGGATATCTACCCCTCTGTCCTCGCTGCCAACAGTCGCGAGGGGCACCTGTGCACGATTCCCACCAATGCCGACACTACTGTGCTCTGGTACCGGCGCGACTGGTTTACCGCCGAAGGGCTGCAGCCACCTCGCACCTGGGCGGAATTGGTAAATCTGGGGCATCACTTTCGCCAGCGCAAAGTGCGTAGCCGCTATGGCTTAGGGCCACACCCTCTCGCCTTCGTGGGAGGGCGGGCCGGGGGCGAAACGACTACATATCAATTACTACCCTTCCTCTGGAGTTTTGGGGCGGATATGATCAACGAGGGCCGCGTCGTGCTCGACAGCCCCAACACAGTCGAGGCCCTTACCTTTCTCAAGGGTCTTATTCACGAAGAAAAGCTTGCTTCACCGCAAGTGGTCGATTATCACTGGAATAGCGCTGTTAAGGCTTTTGCCCGCGGGGAAGTAGCCATGGCCCTAGGTGGAACCTACGAAAACTACATCATCCGTTCTGTGGCCAACTGGGATATGGCCACCTTTCTCGACCATGTGGGCTTTGTGCCCCTGCCCGCCGGAACCAACGGCGTCCCTGCCACCCTTGTAGGCGGCATGACTTACGGCATGTATCGCCAATCGCTCCATCAGGATGAAGCTCTGGCCTTACTCAAACGTATGGTCACACCGGAAATACTCAAGCCATTTAGCCTGAAAACGGGCCATAACAGCGCCTACAAAAGCGTATCGGCCCTGGTACGCGCCGATGAAGATGGTTTTCTGCAGCAGACAGCCCCCCTCGTTGCCCAATCGCGCAGCCGACCCTTCCTACCGTCCTATGAGCGCGTCTCCACCCATTTTCAGGAAATGATCGAGGTCTCTTTGCGTGGCCAACTCCCCTGTGCTGTGGCAGCCCGGCGTGCAGCGGAACGCATCAGCGGCGCCACCGGCGCTTTACAAGACTGAGCCAGCTACTCGCTCAAGAGGGGTGTGGAGGTTGCCCCCTCCCTGC
>JAJRXO010000406.1 GCA_024276255.1 Chloroflexota bacterium
TATCTCGAATTGCTACGAAACCCTGACATTCTACAATCCACCCGGCAGTGCCGAGATTCTCAGCCCGGTGCTGGCCACCAGCTGGGAAGCTAACGCCGATGCCACCGAATGGACATTCCATCTTCGCGAAGGCGTGAAATTTCAGGATGGCACACCGTTCAATGCCGAGGCAGTCAAATACTCTATCGAGAAGACGGTAGAACAGGGTTTGGGTGCTTCCTACATTTGGGATCCGGTGGAAACCATCGACGTTATCGATGACTACACCGTCAAGTTCACCCTGAGTTACGCTGCACCCCTGGATCTAATCGCCTCCTCGGGCTATGGCGCCTGGATATACAGCCCGACAGCCTACGAGGCCCATGATTCTGAGTGGTTCAATGAAGGTCATTGTGCGGGCACCGGTCCTTATCAGATCGAAAGCCGTGAACGCGGATCGCGATTGGTCATGAGCCGCTATGATGATTACTGGGGTGGCTGGCGCGAGGATCAGTTCGACAGGATTGTCTTCGAGATCAGTGAAGATCCTGTGGTCCTCCAGCAGATGATCGAAGGTGGCACTGTTGATTTTACCTACAATGTACCCCCCGACAACCTCGCCTCTTTGAGCGCTCGTGACGATCTCGTTGTTTACTCCAATCCCAGTTTTCAGAACTTGTTAGGCTTGCTCAATACGCAGAAAGCGCCCCTGGACAACAAACTGGTGCGCCAGGCCCTCTCCTACAGCTTCCCCTATGCTCAGTTCATCGAGGGCGTGATGAACGGCCGCGCTGTTCAGGCTCACGGCCCTGTCCCTGATGGCATGTGGGGACACAGCGATGATCTCTTCCAATACCACTACGATCTCGACAAAGCCAAGGAACTGTTGGCCGAGGCCGGTTATCCCGACGGTGGTTTCGATCTGCTTTACACCTTTGCCACCGGCGATATGGACGAGCAGCAGATTGGCGAAGTCTGGAAGGCGGAGTTGGCCAAACTGGGCATCAACCTGGAAGTGCGAGGCATGACCTGGGAGTCTCAGTGGGATCTGGCCAAATCCGGCCCCGAGAACGCCCAAGATATCTTCGCCTTTTACTGGTGGCCTGATTACGTGTCCCCTTACAGCTTCCTCTTCAACATGTTCCATTCCGAGGATGATATCTTGTTCAACCTCGGTTACTACCGGAACCCCGAGTATGACAAGCTGATCGATGAGGCCAATGCGCTTTCCGGTACAGACCGGGCCAAGGCCAGCGAGATGTTTATTCAGGCTCAAGAAATCCTGGTCGATGATGCCGCGGCAATCTTCTTCTATGACGTAGCCAACACACACATCGCCCGTGCCGACATTCAGGGATATGTCGACAATCCTGCTTATCCCCATGTTGTCTTCGTTTACCAACTCACCCGCAAGTAAACATCACACCAACTTATCATGCAGGGATGCAAGCTGTATCCCTGCATGATGATATAGGTGACTACGATGTTGTATCCCGAGAGGGAGAAAAAGTATGTACCGATTAGAGTACATCATTCGACGTCTTTTCATGGCTATAGTGGTACTGATCAGTGTCTCTATTGTCACGTTTTTCATAGCGCGGGTCGTCCCTTCTGATCCGGCAGCGGCGTGGGTCGGCTCTCACCCTAATCCGGAGCAGATCGCCCAGGCGCGAGAGGCATTGGGCTTAGATCGGCCTTTATACAAGCAATACATTCGATATATGCAGGGCATTTTAGAGGGCGATCTGGGCAAATCTGTAAAGACACACCAGCCTATTTCTACCGATCTCAAAACCTATTTTCCGGCCACACTGGAACTGGTGTTTGTGAGCATGCTCATCGCCATTGTCTTTGGTATTCCCCTGGGGGTTTTCTCGGGGGCCGAAAAGGGCAGTTTCCTCGATCATGCCACGCGCCTCCTGGCCATTGCCGGAGTTTCCATGCCAACGTTTTGGCTTGGTTTGATTCTGCAACTTATCTTTTTCGGGCGGTTAGGATTATTACCCCTGAATGGTCGAATTTCAACGGAGATATCACTTTACGCCCCCATTGCCCAAATTACCGGTTTCTACCTCATCGATTCCGTTATTACTGGCAATTGGATTGCGTTTAAGGATGCCCTGCTTCACATCATTCTGCCATCCTTCACCTTGGCTACCTACCCCCTCGGTCTTACCATTCGTATGACCCGTTCCACGATGATTGAGGTGCTCAACGAAAAATATATCCTTGCTGCTCGCGTCGCCGGTATCTCTGAACGAACCGTTCTCTTAGTCATTGCTCTCAAGAACGCCATCATCCCCACGATTACTGTTTTGGGACTCTCGTTTGTTTATTCTCTGACTGGAGCCATTCTCGTGGAGGTCATCTTCTCCTGGCCTGGACTCGGCACCTACGTCACCAACGCGGTTTTGAGTATCGATTTCCCTGTCATCGTTTCTGTAACTCTACTTGTTACCGTTTTTTATGTTTTCGTCAATCTCATTTTGGATCTAGCTCAGGCTATGATCGATCCCCGTGTCACCCTGCAATAGGAGATGCTGTCATGCACATTCGTATCATCAACCCCGTCATTACCACTTCATGGGCAGAAAACACCCAGCGCACTTATTCTAATGCCGCTAATCCGGGCACCGAAGTGAGCGTTGTTTCTCTCGAGTGGGGCACAGCCTCCATCGAAAGTTATCGAGACGATGCGCTCGCCACTCCCGGCATTTTGAACAAAATTGTTCAGGCGGAGGAGGAAGGCGTCGATGCTGTGGTTATCGACTGTATGGCAGATCCCGGCCTCCACGCCGCACGAGAACTTGTACGAATCCCGGTTGTCGGGCCTGCCCAGGCCAGCATGCATTTGGCCGTCGTCTTGGGACACAGGTTCTCGGTGCTGAGCACCTCCGACCGCGATGTGCCCTGGATAGAAGATCAGGTCCATCGTTATGGGCTTTCCCAACAATTGGCCTCGGTACGGGCAATCAACATTCCCGTATTGTCGCTGGCAGACGATCCTGAAGCAACGATTCAGGCATTGATCGTCGCCGCCGAACAAGCAGTCCGTGTAGATGGCGCCCATGTCCTGATTCCCGGTTGCACCGGTCTCGCCGGTATGGCCTCTCGTATTCAGGAAGCCCTGGCCTCCCAGGGTTACGATATTCTCGTGTTGGATCCTCCCTCGGTGGCGATGAAACTGGCAGAGTCTCTGGTGTTTCTGGGCTATGCCCATAGCAAACGCACTTACCCCGCTCCTCCCGTCAAAGAGATACGATGGCCTTTCTAATAACCGCTTCTTCACTCCGTAGCCCAAGGAAAAGCAGACTATGACAATTACTGTGCGGCCGGATGAAATAGGTGAACCGAGTCCGGCCCGCCTCAAAGAATATCATTTGATGCTGCGAGCCTTTCGTCGGGACCCTCTCGCCGTTGTCAGTCTGGTCATGATCGTCTTCTTTATTTTGGGGGCGATCTTTGCCCCTGTACTTACTCCCTATCCCGACCAGGGTCGTGGCGATCCCAACATATTGGAGAAATTTCAACCTCCCAGCCGCGTCCATCCTTTGGGCACCGATTATCTGGGTCGTGATGTGCTGGCCCGGATCTTATTCGGCGCTCGAAGCTCACTGAGCATCGGTTTTTTGGTCGTTTTCATCGCTGTGGCCATCGGCATTCCTCTGGGGGCGATTGCTGGCTACTATGGCGGGCTGATCGATGACATCATTATGCGGCTGACCGACATGTTCTTGGCCTTTCCTCCTCTGCTTTTGGCCATTGCCATTGCCGCCGCGCTGGGCGCTAACTTTACCAACGCCATGATCGCCATCGCCTTTACCTGGTGGCCCTGGTATGCTCGCCTCGTCCGGGCACAGACGCTCTCGTTGCGA
>JAJRXO010000004.1 GCA_024276255.1 Chloroflexota bacterium
CCAGGCCGGCGCGTTCGTGCCAGGCTGCCAGCTGCACTTTGTATTCTTTTTCCAGGCGGATGGCTTCGGTTTTGAGCTGGGCAGCGCGTTCGTAATCACGCTCGGCCCAGGCCTGTTCTTCTCTGGCCTTGATCTCGGATAGATGGCGCAGGCGGGCTTTGAGATCATCGGGTTGCGTGCGCATGGCCACGTGCATTTTGGCGCCGGCTTCATCGATGAGATCGATGGCTTTATCGGGGAGTTTGCGCTCGCTTACGTAGCGATGCGAGAGGTGCACGGCCGCGTGCAGGGCGCTGTCGGTGTATTTTACCTGATGGTGGCTTTCGTAGCGGCTGCGCAAGCCCTGCAAGATGTCGATGGTTTCGTCAACGGTGGGTTCTTCTACCCAGATGGGAGCGAAGCGGCGTTCCAATGCGGCATCGCGTTCGATGTTCTGTCGGAATTCATCGGGAGTGGTGGCGCCGATCACCCGCAGCTCTCCGCGAGCGAGGGCGGGTTTCATCATGTTGCTGGCGTCCATGGCGCCGGTGGCAGCACCGGCACCCACGACGGTGTGCAGCTCATCTATGAAAAGGATGATCTTACCTTCGGATTCCCGGACTTCATCCATCACGGCTTTGAGTCGCTCTTCGAATTCGCCGCGAAAGCGGGTACCGGCGATAAGGGCGCCCAGGTCCAGGGCCATGATGCGCTTGCCGCTGAGCAGATCGGGGACGTCGTTGCTGACGATGCGTTGGGCCAGGCCCTCCACGATGGCGGTTTTGCCTACGCCGGCTTCGCCGATGAGGACGGGGTTGTTTTTGGTGCGGCGACTGAGTACCTGGATGAGTCGCAGGATCTCTGCTTCACGGCCGATAACGGGATCGAGTTTATCTTCGACGGCCAGAGCCGTGAGATCTCGGGCATATTTTTCCAGCACCTGCAGGCGGCTTTCGGCATGAGGATCGGTGACGGTTTTGCCTTTTCGCAGCTCATCGATGGCACGTTTGACGGCGTCTTTGCTGATGTTGTGATGGCTGAGCAGGTTGGCAGAGGGGGTGTTGCGCTCGCCGAGGATGGCCAGAAAGAGATGTTCGGTGGAAATGAATTGATCGCCGAGGCGTTCGGCCTCGGCATTGGCGGCCTGGTTGACGCGATGCAAGCGAGGAGTGATGTAGATCTGTCCCGGGGCGCCAACGCGGATGTTGGGGCCGCCGGTTTTGGGCGCCCGCTCTAAAATAGCGGTGAGATCTTTGAGCACGGCATCGGGGTCGGCCTTGATGTGTTGAATCAGTCGACGCACCATGCCGTCGGGCTGCTCAAGCAGGGCCAACAGCAGGTGTTCGGTATCGGCCTGACTGTGCTGGAATCGTTGCAGGATCTCGTAAGCACGCATGAGCGCGTCTTGCGCCTGTCGTGTGTAGCGTTCAAATTGCATCATGGGAAATAGATGATGGTGGGATATTGGCGAAGGGGGGAGTGGTTGGGAGGATGCTGTGAGGGATGGTTCCTCTTTATTTACTTTACTGCAAGTAAGCTGGAATTATGGTAGGGCATCACACAATGATCGGCAAGTCTTATGCAATGCAAATAGTGACAATACAGGTTGTAGCCCAGGAGACCGGTAAAGCGGTAAATGGGGATGGGACGGCGCCGCCCACTACCGGCCTGATTAGATGGTCTACAGGTTTACCATGAGCCAAAAGTTACGGATATGTGTGGTTGCCACAAGTATTCGATTATGGCTGCATGAGGGTGAGATTGCTGAAGGTGGTGGGGCGACCCCAGACCATGTTGGGTGTTTGCATGAGGATGGTTTCCTGGGCAGCAAAGCCAGGACTGTCGTTGTCGGTGGCATTGAGGGCATAGCCAAATACCTGCCCGGCAGCGGGCTCGATTCCAAGGATGCTCCAGGGAATGGCAGCTTCGATCTGGTAGCCATTGCCCTGGGGCTGGGCGGCGATCTGGATCTGGCTGTTCCAGTCGCTGCGCTGCTGGGGGTACCAGATCACGGCCTCGGCCGGCAGATTGTCGAAACTGCCGGGCGAGAGACCGATCTGAAAGTCGTCGGCGTTTTTGTCCTCGTCATTGAAGTCGGCGGCCAGATTGGCGTCGAACCAGAGATCGATCTCGTCACCATTGAAGAGATCGTAGCCCGGCAGATCCTGCACATGCTGGTCGTCGGTGACGGAGGCGGCCACGTAGAGATAGTTTTCGTCCCAGGCCAGCCAGGCGGTGACGCTGAGGTCGTCGGGGCCGGTGTAGTTTTGGCCCCCGCTTTGAATAACGGGCAGCGTCAGAGGGGGTAGTCCCTGCCATTCACCCACTGCGCCGTCTACATTGATGGTGGCTGCGAAGGCGGAGTAATCGCCTCCGTTGTTCCGGAAAGGCCCGGCGTAGGGCGTGGGCGAAGGCGTGGGAGTGTCGGTGGGGACGAGCGTGGGGGTCGGGGTGGGTGTGGCAGTGGGTGTAAGTGTGGGGGTAGGGCTCAACGTCGCCGTTGCTGTGGCGGTGGGTGTTGGTGTGGTGGCGGCGGGAGAGGCGGCAGGGGTTGTGGCTTTCGCCAGGGGGGTGAGGGGGATGTTGGCCAGTTCCACCGTGGCCGCGGGTGCGGCCGGGCGCCGGTTCAGGGCGCGCAGGCCGGCTGTGATGCCAATGAGGCCGATGGTGAAGACTGCCACGGCCACCACGAGGGCGATAAGGATTTGGTTACGGGGTTGGGGAGAAGGGGATGGGTTCAATGTCGGGTCCTGCCTTGCTGATGGGATTCACGTGCGATCACGATCAGAGTGGGGGAAATACAAAGGGTGATGGGAAACGACTTGAAGCCAGGCCGCCGCCCATCACCCGGAAGACACGGGAGGTTACAGAAGAGGCCACTAGTAGCGCAAGTAGGCACCGATGTTGTGGCCGGCCGCCGACAGGGGGTTGTCGGAGGGGAGGATGATGACCTGAGCGTTGCCGGCAATGGCGCGGCGAGTAATTGTGTTGAGGGCGTCGGGCAGGTTTTCAGTGGCTGCGCCGCATACGGGACAGGTTGTGTCGCTGTGGGCGTTGAGATAGTTGCATTGTGTGCAACGGCGCACCTGATCGTCGGGAATGGTGTATTGTTCAGAAAAGAGGAGTTGATAGATGCTGCCATTTTGCAGAGCATCCAGGGTGTCATCGAGGCCGGCCACGGCACCGGCCGCCTTGGCCGCGGCGACAACCAGGTTTTCGGCCAGGCGCTTGTTGTAGTCCTGGGTGGCGGCCAGGGCAACTGCCTCGGCACGGGCGCGCACCTCGGCGGGGTTGGCGCCCAGATCAAGGGCAGTTGTGCCCACAATGCGTTGCTGGATGTTGGGGGGCAGGAAGGCGCGGAACAGGGCCAGGTTGTCGTCGGTGCCAGCAAGCACGAGTCGCCGCCAATCATATTGACGAGTATAACGCTCGGTAAGTTCCGCCAGCCAGCGCAGATTGGCTTTGGCTGCTTCATCTTCGTGGCGCTGATAGCGGGCAGCTGCCCAGCCGCCCTGTTTGTGGCGTTTGACTTCTTCGCCCAGGGCGCCGGTGGTTTCTTCGAGTTCGCCGAGATGGAAGGAGAAGAAGCGGGCGCCGGTGCGGTCGATGGCCACGACTCCGAGATAACCATAGGCATCGATCAGGTCGATCAGCCGTCGCACCAGCGGGCGGCGGTCGATCATGATAGCGTTATCGATGGGGACATGCAAAGGATAGACCCGCCAGAAATCATGGTCCTGACATGAAAAGCAGGCCAGGCCGCGTGCCTGGCGATCAAATTCGAGGTCAATGTACTCTTCAATGCGTGCGCGATCTTTGGGGTTGACGTCGGGGACGCTGTCGAGGAGCTGACGCAGAGTAAGTTTATATTGCTCAGTTGTCCCCTGCCGGGGATCAACATTGAGATAGAGACTGAGAACCGGGCTGCCTTGCCCATCGAATTCGACGAGTTCGCGTAATTGGGCCTCTCGAATCATGCTGTTACCTCCTGAGCAATGATGTTCTCCTCATTGAGAACGAAAATAGAGCGGTTGTGGGTTGCTTTCAAGACGAAAGTAAAGCAGCAGCGACCAGCTCAAGGGGAGACTGAGCGTGTACGCTGCTGCCTAAAACCAAACTAACGTATTGCAATCGCTTTGTTTTCCATGATCAACATGGGACGGGGTATTTTAAAAGGGACCACCTTGAAGTATAGGCTGTTAGCAATAGCTTAGCAGGTTCGATACGAGTTGTCAATGGCATCAGGGAGAGGCTGGGGTATTGAAAAGATCGCCGGGGAGGATGTATTGTCCGCCGGTACCGAGCACAGTAGGATATTGACCGCTCCAGTTTTCCACCGCCTGCCAACTAATCACTTCGGGGGTAAGGCTTTCCGCAATCAGGCGGTTGGCCTTGGCCTGGGCTTCGGCCTTGAGCAGGGTGGCCTTGGCCTGGGCTTCGGCATGCAATTTGATGGATTCGGCTTCACCCTGGGCAACACCGATGCGCTCCAGACGTTGTCTTTCGGCTTCGGCTTCGGCTTCGGTGATGATGCGTTTTTTCTCAAATTCGGCCTGGCGGGCGAGGTTCTGCTTGGTGATGATGTTTTCAGCTTCGATCTGCTTGTTTTCTACGGCCTGCTTGTAAGCTTCGGTAAAGCCGATCTGGCGCAGGCCGAAGAAGATGAGTTCCAAGCCTTCTTGTTCGAAATCTGCACGCAACTGATCGGTAATGTTGTCCTGGGCTGCGCGAATGTCGCCAGAATAGAGCTGACTGGCCTCGTAGTTCCGCAATAAATTGCGTACCCACACGCGGCTGTTCTGTTTGACGACTTTCTCAACGACTTCTTCTTCGATGCCCAGGTTGTTGACGATGTTGGCTGCTTCCTGTGGCTTGATGCGGAAACGGACGGTGTAGCGGGCCGTAATCTGCTGGCCGTCGCTGGTGGCCGTGTCTACCTCGAAGTCAGTGTAGTCGGCTTTCGAGGCGTCGGGGTTGTCGCTGGTCTCATATACGATTTCCTGGGTGCGGTAAACCACGGTATTATCGATGAAGGGGAGCTTCCAGTGGAGGCCGGGCTCGAATACGGTGATTACACGGCCCAGGCGTTTGACCACAGCCACATTACCAGCTTCGACGACTGTATAGCTGTTCATGAGGGCCATGATGGCGAAAACGAGCACGAAGGCGATTGCTGCGGGTATGACGGCGGTGCGGACAGTGATCTGACGTCGGCGGGCACCGGAGCCAACGATCACGACCGAGAGGCCGATGGCTACGACGAATGCGAGAATGACGCTGAATAATAACTGGGTCATTGTGTGTTCTCCTTTGAGGGGGTTCAGGTTGAGGGATGGTGTGAGTCAGGGTGAATAAAACTGGGGATCGGTCGACCTGGCCCCGCCGGGATGGAACGCGTAATGGCCAAACTGTCGAAACAACGAGTTTTTGTGAACTATGAGCTCATCATACCACTGTTTTTGTTTCACCACATGATGTTCTGCTACCAAATGGCTGACATTTATCCCTCTGCCAGCAAGTCGAGACTGCTTGGTCTGTGGTAATGCGTCCTCTGGTGCAAGGTTTTTGCCCAGCCGCGACGCGTTTTAGAAAAGGGATCAGGGAATGGTGAGCTGGGTGCCAGCGATGATGGTGTTGGGATCGCTGATGTCGTTGGCCTGCATGATGGCTTCGGTGCTGACGCCGTATTGTAAGGCAATGGCCGACAGCGTTTCGCCAGGTTGCACGACATGCACTCGCGTCGCGCCGCTGGTGGAGCCACCGGTGGCGGTGGGAATGCGCAACTCCTGGCCGACGTAAAGTGTGCTGGGATCGGCAATGTTGTTGGCCGCGGCCAGTCGATCGACCGAGACGCCGTATTGACGAGCAATGCTGAACAGGGTGTCGCCAGCCTGCACCACATAGACACCGCCGGGCGATGTACCTGGGTTTTGAGGGCCTGCACCAGGAATGCGTAGTCGTTGGCCTACCTTGAGGTTATTGGGATCGCTGATGCGGTTGAGTTCGATCAGAACAGCGATCTCGACGCCATAACGGCGGGCAATCGAGGCGAGGGTGTCACCGGCTTGGACTTCGTAAACGAAGGTGGGGGGTTCGGGTGTGGGGGTCGGAGGCGGTGGGGTGAGTTCGGTCGCGGGAGGAACCACCGGCAGATCGGTAGCGGGGGCCATGTCCGGATTGCTGGCCGTGCCTCCATTGACCGTGTCTGTGATTGTATCATCGGGTTGAGCGATAGCAGGCACCAGGGGACGGGCAGCGGGCAGGGGTGTGGGCAGGCTGAAGTCCTGGGGCTCCTGCCATTCCGGCCGTTCGCGCGTGCAGGCTGCTACTGTTGTCGTTGCAACCAGCAACACCAGCAAAAGCAGCAGGCGAATGGGGATTCGTTTTGACACTTGCGGGTGGTTCATTGCAGCTGTGATCTTAGCACAAGGCAAACAGGAGGGCAACGCTTTCGGGATGCGTGTGGATCGGACTATCCTTCAGACTGTGGGGGAGGGGGCGTCCATCCTTGCGGCGTTAGTTCTCCGTGTGCCCATAATAGTCCCAGTGCCGCCAGGATCACGCGCTCCTTGATTTCGCCTTTGCGGATGGACTGTTTCAACCATGACCACGATTGCCACTGCCAACATAACCATTCGGTGTCATCGCGGTTGCCATCATTCACTAGTGCCGCCGGCCAGGCCAAGTAGAGGTGGATTTGCATATCCTCCAGCGCGGGATTGTCCCAAAACGTGCCCAGATAGCGCCAATGAGGGGCTGCATGTCCGGTCTCTTCCAATAACTCGCGGCGGGCAGCGGCCAAGGGCGTTTCACCCTCGTCTATGAGGCCACCAGGCACCTGCCAGATGATCTGTTCAACGGGGTGGCGGTATTCCTGCTGGAGGAGGATGTTGCCGGATGTATCGACGGCGATGACGGCGACGCCGTGTTTCTTTTCGCGGATGATGGTGTAGTCGTAGAGACGGCCATCTGGTAGCTCTACGGTGTCGATATCAACACGTAGCCAGCGATTTTGGAAGTGAGTTTGTGTTTGCCTGGTGGTCCAGGGTTGGGGATAGCGGGGTGAGGGCATGGGACTGAGAATGGTTGCGTCTTTCAGGGAGGTGTTATGATGATTGTAGCGCATGTATGCGGGAAGACAAAGCCGGAGCGGGTAAGGCGGCGGCGGATGGGGGCATCGGAGATAGGCGAACCCCACGCTTGACGTTGCGTGTTGCATCTTGTAGGATGCAGGGGAGCGAATGAACTGTAAGACATGCCTGAAGACTGCTGCAGGCTCACTTTTTGTAATTGTCGAGGCAACTATGACTTTATCATCTATGAACACTGATCTTAAACAATTTTTACGTTCTGATCTGGCCGAACGGGCAGTGAATACCATTCGATTTCTGGCCGCCGATGGCGTAGAGAAGGCGAGGAGCGGGCATCCGGGCCTGCCCATGGGCATGGCCGATGTGGCTTTTGTGTTGTGGACGCAGTTCCTGCGCCATAATCCCCAGGATCCCCACTGGTTCAACCGCGATCGGTTCGTGCTCAGCGGCGGGCATGGTTCGATGTTGTTGTATGCGTTGTTACATCTGACCGGTTATGATCTGCCGCTCGAGGAATTACAGCGATTTCGGCAATGGGGCAGTATGACGCCCGGACATCCAGAGTATGGTGAGACGCCAGGTGTGGAGACAACCACGGGGCCGTTAGGTCAGGGCGCGGGCAATTCGGTTGGCATGGCGCTGGCCGAGGCCATGCTGGCGGCGCGCTATAATCGCCCGGATTATGAAATCGTGGATCATTTTACCTATGCCCTGGTAACCGATGGTGATCTTATGGAGGGCGTGGCGTCGGAGGCAGCATCTCTGGCAGGCCATCTGCAGCTCGGCAAGTTGATATGGTTATATGATGACAATCATATTACTATCGACGGTTCTACTGATATTTCGTTTACCGAAGATCGGGCACGGCGTTTCCAGGCTTATGGTTGGGAAACGATCCAGGTAGACGGGCATGATCGGGTGGCAGTGTATGAGGCTATCGCGGCTGCCCGCGCGCAAACGCAGCGCCCCACCATCATCCTCTGCCGCACGACGATCGGTTTTGGGGCTCCGCATAAACAGGGCACTTCGGGGGTGCATGGCGCGCCTCTGGGTGAAGAGGAGTTGGCTGCGGCCAAGGAAAACCTGAACTGGCCCCAGGAACCGCGTTTTTATATCCCCGATGACGTGCTGGCCTATTATCGCCAGGCGTTGGAAAAGGGGGAAGCAGCGCAAACTGCATGGGAGACGATGTTCTCTTCCTATCGTAAGGTGTACACGGAGGAGGCTGTCAGCCTGCAACGGGTGCTGAGCGGTGATTTACCGGCGCATTGGCAGGATTTGTTGCCTGTCTTTGGTGAAGACGTTCATAAGGCGACGCGAGCTACTTCGGGCGATGTCCTGAACGCCATTGCCGAGGCTTTGCCGGAGCTGGTTGGCGGCTCGGCGGATCTGACGCCTTCGAATAAGACGGATTTGAAGGGCTACACGGATGTACAGGCCGGAGAATACGGAGGGCGTTATCTACGGTTTGGTGTACGCGAACACGGTATGGGTGCTATACTCAACGGGATGGCGTTGCATGGTGGTTTCATCCCTTATGGCGGGACTTTCTTCGTTTTCAGCGATTATATGCGCCCCAGTATTCGTTTGGCGGCATTGATGGGGCTGCATGTGATCTATGTGTTCACGCATGACAGCATTGGTATCGGTGAGGATGGCCCGACCCATCAACCGGTGGAGCAGTTGGCAGCCCTGCGGGTGATCCCTCATCTGTGGGTGGTGCGGCCGGCAGACGGCAATGAAACTGCTCAGGCCTGGAAGCTGGCTCTGGAGCGGCAGGGCCCCACGGCGTTGCTGTTTACACGTCAGGGCGTACCCACGCTGACAACGCCCGAACAGGCGCAGGGCGTGGCTCGCGGGGCCTATGTGCTGCGTGATGTCGATCAACCGCAGGTGATCCTCACTGCCAGCGGTTCGGAAGTGCAGCTGGCGGTAGCAGCCCAGGAGCAACTGGCGGTCGATGGCATCGCCGCCCGGGTGGTGAGTTTTCCCTGTTGGGAACAATTTGCCATCCAGGAAACGAGCTATCAGAAGCATGTCTTTTTACCAGATGTGCCTGTGGTGGCAGTGGAGGCTGCTGTGCCCTTCGGTTGGGAGCGCTACGCGGATCGCGTGATCGGCATTGATCGTTTTGGCGCTTCGGCTCCGTACCAGCGGATATATAAGGAATTTGGTATTACTGCCGAGGCTGTGGTGGCAGCGGCGCGTGAGTTGGTGTAAGGGGGGAAGGGAAAGGAAGACCTCGCAGGTCTCCAAGACCTGCGAGGTCTCCATCAAAACAACGTCAGCTGCTCTGCCTCCGGCCCTTTTCGCCGCGATCGTACCATCCCCCGCTGTAATGCCAGCAGCGCCTCTTCAATATCATCCACAAAGCGTGAACGCTGTGTCTGTAGTTGTTTGCCATACAAAAAGCGGCGACGGCTATGCGTCAGAATTAACTTTTCCCGCGCTCGCGTCATGCCCACATAAAACAGACGACGCTCTTCGCCAATATCCGGCGTTTCGCCAGGTCGCACATAGGGCAGCAGCCCTTCCTCGCAGCCCACGATAAAAACCACGTCGAATTCCAGTCCTTTGGCCGCGTGCAACGTCATCAAAGTCACTCGATCAGCCCGCGAATCATAAAAATCAGCTTCTGATCCCAGTGCCGCCATTTGCAGAAAACTTTGCAATTCCCGGCCATAATTCTGCGTCCGGGCGACGAACTCGTTACGCAGCGTTGTCGGCATTGCCACGGCTTCAGCCGCCATTTGTGCCAGCTCGGCCACTGTTCGTTCCTCCGTGGCCATTTTATGCAGTATGGTCGTGTCCTCTACCTGGGCCGCGTATACATTGGCCTGGGGATTCAGGATGAGCCACAGATAGGCCAGGGCCTTTCGTATCTCCGATCGTTGCCAGAACGGCGTCTCGCCCACGGTCTGATAGGGAATCCCCAGGCGATCAAATGCTTCCACCAGGGGGCGAGAGAGTGCATTCAGGCGATACAGCACCGCAAAATCGGCAAAGGTTCGATCCTGTTCCCGTGGTGCATCGTCTACGCGGCCCGAATCGAGTGAGAAATAACTCAGTCCCCCCACCATCTGCTCGATCTGGTGCACCACAAATTCTGCTTCCGCTCGCTCGCTGGCCGCTTCATACACATCCAATTTCACGTCGTCAGCCCAACTTGCCAGCAAATGGATAGCCTCGCGGTCGGGATTATGGGCGATCACCTGCTGCGCGGCCTGCAGGATCATAGATGACGAGCGATAGTTCTGGTTCAATATCAGCCGGGCGGCCTCAGGATAATCCTCTTGGAATTGCAAAAAGTATCGATAATCCGCCCCGCGAAAGCCATAAATGGCTTGGTCAGGATCGCCAATGACGCACAGATTCGCTCCGCCGCCTGTCAGCAGCCGCAGCAACCGGTATTGGGCGGCATTGATGTCCTGATACTCATCGACCGAGATCCAGCGATAGCGCTGCTGTACCGCAACCCGCACATCCTCGTGCTCGGCCAATAGCTGTACTGCCAGCGCGATCAGATCATCGAAATCGAGTGCCTTGTCCGCCCGTAACGCCGCCTGATAGGAGTCATACAGATCGGGCGGTGTGAGTTCTCCGGGTTGGTTTTTGTAGGCCGAGATCTGGGCCAGCACCTGCCTGCGTTCTCGTTGACCCAGGTCAGGGGAAACCTGCTTAAGCAGGTTTTCGCGCTCCGTGTCCGTTATAATCACAAAATTCGCATCCAGGCCCAGATGTGCACCATACTGCCGTAGCAGCCATGCTCCAAAGGCGTGGAACGTCATGATCGTCAGGCGAGCGGCCAGCATCTCTCCCAGCATGTTCTGCAGACGTTCGCGCATTTCGCCGGCGGCCTTGTTGGTAAATGTGATCGCCAGCACCTGCTCCGGCGGCACGCCTGTTTCCTGCACCAGATAGGCGATGCGGGCAGTCAGGGTGCGTGTCTTGCCGGCGCCGGGGCCAGCCACGATGATCAACGGTCGTTCGACCGTTTGCACAGCTGCCCGTTGTTGGGGATTGAGCGCTGTCAGGTCGGAGAGCGGTGCCCGGGACCGCTCCCGTGCCAGTGGAGGCTGCAATGTCGGCGCGGGTTCAGCCAGTGGTTGGGGCGAGGGCGGAGCCGCTGGCTCATCGCTAAAAAAGCTCAATTGCGGCTTTGCTTCCGATTCTGCATCGTCGAAGATACGAATCACCCCGTATTCGCCGTCAAAACCCGCTTCTGCATGCACTTCGCCGCGCCGCATGCGGCCAATGCCCTGCGCCAGTTTCTCGCCTCCCACGGCCGTGATCTCTGCCAGGGGCAGGTCCAGCAGGATCGCCAATTCAGGGCCCAGGCTCTGCAGCAGGCGTTCATACTCACGCCCCACCTTCTTGCTGCTGGCTCCCACGCCCAACAGCTCTCCCAGCACTTCGGGCAGGGGAATCAGGCTGTAAAACGGCATAGCATTGGGTTTGGGCTGGCCCTCTGGCCGATCCGCCAGTTCCTCCACGCGATGATACACCCCCACCGTTACTGGCTTGCCACATACCACACAACGCCCATCGTGGGCCATCGTCTCTGCTGGTTTCCAGTTCACACCACATTTGCGATGACCATCATGATGATACTTCCCCTCCTGCGGAAAAAACTCCAATGTGCCCTTGAAGTGCTCGATATCGCCACTTTGCATGGCTGCAAACATGGCATCATAGC
>JAJRXO010000407.1 GCA_024276255.1 Chloroflexota bacterium
AAAAGACAGAAATGCTGGAAGATGTCCAGGCGTATGATGAAGCGAAAGCTGCCATCGTCGCCGGCGAAGAGCTTGTGCCCGCAGAGGTGGTATTTGCCATCCTGGATGGAGAGAATCCAATACGGGTGTGGCGGAAATATCGGGGCCTGACCCAGCGGGAGCTGGCAGAGAAGGCAGGAATCAGCAAGCCATATCTGTCGCAAATAGAAGCGGGAAAACGCAAGGGTTCCACAGCGGTGTTGTCTGCCCTGGCCAACGCCCTGGACCTGACATTGGACGATTTGGTTGTTACCAGCGAGAGATGATAAGGACGGAGGAGCCCCCTCCCCAGCCCTCCCCCACCGCTCGTTTCACTCGCTCTGGGGGAGGGAGGTTGCTGCCGATGTGACAAGAATCATCGGCGGCGGTGCTCCTCCCCCTGCGACCAGCGGGAGAGCCCCCTCCCCAGCCCTCCCCCACCGCTCGCTACACTCGCTATTGGGGGAGGGAGGTTGCTGCCGATGTGGTAAGAATCATTAGCGGCGGTGCTCCTCCCTCTGCGACCAGCGGGAGCGAGAGGGAGGCCAGGAGGGGGGCAGTGCTCTCACGGCCGCGGCAATTTCGGGTCTTCCGGCCCCGGAGGCGCGGGATGCCAGCCCTCGCCGCGGTACTGCACAAGATCGCTGGCGCTCAGAAAAGGCGTGGGATCGCAATAACCTCCCCAGCCATCGTCCCGGCGGAAAGGCAGCAGGCGCAGGCCAAAGTGCAGGTGCGGGCCGGTAGACGCGCCGCTGTTGCCCGAAAGCCCGATTACCTGTTGCGCCTGTACCTCCTGCTGGTATTGCACCGTCACAAAGCGCAGATGCGCATACAGTGTCTGTCCCCAGGTATGGCGTAGCAACACAAACAGGCCAAAGCCCTGCCGATCCTCTCCCAGCTTCACAACCACGCCCTTGTCCGCGGCGAGAATCCGCGTACCCGTTGGCATGGCAAAATCCAGCCCGTTGTGCCCGCGCAGGGGGACACCGGCGTAGGTAAATTGTTGGTAAAAATCAGGATTGGCGGCAAATCCCTGAGAAAGCGCAAATCGTCCCTGGAAGGGTTTGTGGATGGTGATGGGGGTGGGAATGGTGTCTGGGATCAGCACCCGCATTCCACGGGCTGTACTCTCAGGCACCCAGCCGGTGAGCACCTCGCCGTTGGGCAGGGGGCAACGCAACTGCCACCAAGTGAGCTCATCTTGCAGCAGGGGGCCGCCAATAATGCTGAAAGGCCCGGCTGAGGGCAGGGTATATTGAGGGTGTGGTTGCAGTTGGCCACTGGCAAGGTCCTCGACATAGATGGGAATACTGCCCGCAGCAACTCGCTGCACGCTTTCGCCGCGGCGGAATGCCGGCGGGCCGGCCGGGGGAATGGGCTGGACCTGCGGTGCCGGTGCTTCCGCATCGATCAGTCGCCGTCCGCGGGCTGTGGCTGCCGCCACCCAACCCTCCACTTCTTCTTCCCCATCGTTTTTGGGCGCGCTTACCTGCCACCACAGCAGGTTGTCGCGGCTCTCCGGCCCCTGGATGATGCGTAACACCGTGCCCGGCTTGACCCGTAATAAAAGATCGGCCGCGGTCTTACCCAGATAGCCGGGCGACGATCGCAAATTGATGTGTGTCTGAGCGTAGACTTTCTGGTCGGGGGAAAATTCGGGGGAATCGGCCATTGTTCTGTTCCTTGGTGCTTGGTCTGAAGTCAGGTTTGAGGGCGGAGAAAGATTGATTGGCTCCTACCTGTATAGTTGCATTCCTTGTTCCTTGTCTACTTGCTCCTTTCTCCTTTCCTCTGCTTCTAAATCTGCTCGAAATAGCGGTGCCGCTCCCAGTCGGTGACGGCATTGTCGTAGAGCCGCTGTTCGCTTTCATAAAAGTGCAGGTAGTGCTCCACCACCTCTTCGCCAAAGGCCCGGCGCACGAATTCACTACGGGCAAAGACGTCGATGGCGTCACGCAGGGTGCGGGGCACGTGTGGTAATTCCGCTGCTGCGTAAACGTCGCCGCTGAACATGGGTGGCGCTTCGATGCGTTGGCGAATGCCGTCAAGGCCCGATGCCAGCAGCGCGGCGTAGCCCAGATAGGGATTCACGTCGGCGCCGGGGATGCGTGATTCGATGCGTAGCGAGGATCCATGCCCTACCACCCGGAATCCGGCCGTGCGATTATCATAGCTCCAGGCCAGGGCGGTTGGCGCCCACGAGCCGGCCTGATATCGCTTGTAACTATTCACGGTGGGCGCATAAAAGACCATCACCTCGGGCGCGTGGGCCATCACTCCGCCCAGGAACCAGCGGAATATGTCGGAGCCCCGTACCGGGCCCATAACCTGCTCGCCAGCGAAGAGATTGCGTTGCTGTTTGTTATCCCACAGGCTGATGTGCATGTGGCAACTGGAACCGGCCAGGCGTTGATCGAACTTGGCCATGAAGGTCACGGCCAGGCCCAGTTCGTCGGCCAGTTCTTTGAAGATCTGCTTGTACAGGGTATGACGGTCGGCCATGGTCAGCAGGTCGGCATAGCGGATGTTCAGCTCGTGCTGGCCTGGGCCCCATTCGCCCTTGCTGAACTCCACGGGAATACCGCTGGCAGCCAGGTGTTTGCGCGCGGCCGCGTTCAACACCTCCTCGCGCGTGCCCTGCAGGATGTGATAGTCCTCGATATAGCTGCCGAAGGTCTTGAGTTGATGATAATTCTGCTCGCGAGCCGCGGCATAACTCTGGTCGAAGATGTAGTATTCCAGCTCCGAGCTGCCCAGGGCCAGCAGGCCTATATCGTTTGCCGCCGCGATCTGTCGGCGCAGGATGTTGCGCGGGGCCACGGTCGTGGGTTCTCCGCTGCCCTCCTCGAAGATATCGCAGATCACCAGGGCGGATTTGTGCAGCCAGCTGGCCCGGCGCAGGGTAGCCATATCGGGCACGACATGGAAATCGCCATAGCCCAGTTCCCAGTTGGCATAACGATAACCGGGTATGGGTTCCATTTCCATGTCGGTGGTCAGCAGATAATTGCAGGCGTGCATGCCGGCGTCAGCGATTTCCTGCAGGAAGAATTCTCCGGTGATGCGTTTGCCCAACAGGCGGCCATAGTGGTCCGAAAACACGGTGACCACGGTCTCGATTTCGTCGCTGGCCACCAGTGCGGCCAGCTCCTCCAGTGTCAGCATCCCTTTGACTGCGTTTTCCATGGGGGTACGTCTTTGCGTGCGAGTGGCCCGTTGCCGGGCGGCGGGGATCTCTTACAAAGTCGCAATGGACGCAGAGAGGCGAATTGCTATCCACTCCTGCCCTTCGCGCGCTTTGCGGCCTTGGCGAGATGTTTTCCTGGTTTCGTTTGTTCGGGTGAGAGTATTGTAACAGATGCAGAGTGAATCATGTAGTCATTCATCGTCTGCATGGGGCTGGTTGTTGAATGCGTTTGCCCTGGCGCTCGCATGGGGCGGCAGCTCATGATTCGCCAAAACGCTGGCGCAGATAGGCAACGACCTTGCGATCGATCAGGTCGCCCTCGCCGTTCCAGCGCTCTTCCAGGTTTTCCATGCCCACCAGCGTGCGCAGGGCTGCCCGCGTGGCGGCGTTGAACTCGCCGTTGATGGGGCCGTCGTAGTGACCGGTGCGCGCCAGGATGGCTTGCAATGCAGCCGCCACATCGGCCACGGGAATCAGATCATCGGGATTTGTTTCGCCGAAAAACAGGTGATGCATGCTGACCAGTTCCTGCAGGCGGCGAATGGGTTGGGGATGGTCGTCAACCCGCAGATCCAGATAACGGTCGGTGTGACCACCATAGCCGCCATGGGCCCGCACCACAAGCACGCCTGCGGCCTGCCGCCCCCGCTGATCTCCGCCAGCGGCCTGTCCAGCTGCCAGCGCTGCCACCAACCAGTCGGCCAGCTCACCATCACCCCCGCGTACCTGCTCAAAGCATTCGGCCATGGCCTCCACCGTGCCCGCATGCAGGATATTGCCCTGGCAGGCATAACCATCGCCCACATGGTGCCCGGCCCAGGCCATGCACTCGTTTCCCGTAAATGCCGCTGCCTGGCCCCGGGCATCCACCACGCCCACCTGTCGCAACTCCCGCTCGGCATCATCGCGGATCAGAATCTCGATGGCCTCGTCCGCGTGCACGCCTAGGGCCATCAGGTCCAGCCCGCGGGGGCCGTAGCTGAGATTCGTGTATGATTGCGTGGCCACGGCGCCGGCGCCAGCCCGCGCCCACGAAACCACGGCCGCTGCAGCCAGAAACTTGGACTGCACGGCCACGCCCCATTCCTGGCGGGCAGGATCGTAGGCGACAATGGAAAAGGTGGCAATGGGCTGCATAAAACGCCTCCAGCAAATGAGCACCAGGGGGATGATTGCCTGTACATGGCAGTTTAGCAGGATGGGGTGCCGTCTGCAAGTAAGGACGAACAGTCAGGGCCTGCCTCCTGACGCTGATTCGCTTCCAGTAAAAGCCTGCGTTATAATCCGCACTGTACCTATCCATCATAGAGCATTCAGGAGATGTCCATGCTGTTAGCTGGTGATATAGGCGGCACCAAAACCATTCTGGCGCTTTATACCGATCAGGCGGGCCCTCATCGGCCTGTGCACATGCGGCGTTTTATCAGCGCTCAGTATCGCTCCCTGGCGGATATGGTGGTCGAGTACAT
>JAJRXO010000408.1 GCA_024276255.1 Chloroflexota bacterium
GGACAGGATGAGATTGTTATCAAACATATCATTCCCACGGACAACGATTGTCGATTGTTACCAGGACATAGACGAACGCGGAAAACGCGGATTAATTTAACGATTCTCTTGTGGATGCCGCCATGTGACAGAAGGTTTGCGGTGATTGTCAAAACTTTTACGCCGAAACGCGGGCTTCGGACCGAAGTTAAGAAGTAAACCTACTTCAAACGGCGTGGCTCGGAGATAGTTCAGTAGCTATGCTTCATGGGCGGGGGAGATTTCTTTTGTGGCTTTGAGTTCGACCAAGACAACGTCTTCTACAATAAGGTCTGCCACATAGGATCCGACAACCTCACCGGCATAGTAAACATTGATGGGCTCTTGTTGTGCGACCTGCAAGCCCAAACGACGAAGTTCGAGGGCCATGGCATTTTCATAAACTTTTTCAAGAAATCCGTAGCCAAGATTGCGGTAGACTTTCTTGAAAAAGACATGGAGTATCTTGTCGGTGATATCGGCATGTTTAAGGGTTGTTTTCATTGTCGCTCAACTGATAATGAGGACTCTCATAATCAAGATAACCTGACGGAGAAACAGAACGAATAAAAATCTATTCTCGTCCGTGTTCATCAGCGCTCGTCCGCGTCCAAAAAATCCGAAATCCAAATTCCGAATTCCGAAATAAAAAAACCTTCTCGTCTCAAGGACGGAAGGTTCCGCGGTACCACCTTGGTTGGCGACGAATTCGTGATCGTCACCCACTTGGTTCGCTGTAACGGGCTGATCCGGATGCACTTACTGGCGTTCAGCGCATCGACTCTCCGGCGACCTTCGGTGAGACGTGGCGAGCAGGGCTTGCAGCCGGTGACCCTGCCTCTCTGGCGCGCGTTTCTCACCTACTCCTCCGATTCGCAGTCGTTGTCTGTTCAGTTACGAGCGGATTATACGCTGATTCCCCCGCCGTGTCAACAATATCGCGGGCTGCTCAGCCGCCAAACCAGCGCCCCAGCACGCTGGCTCCGCCATAGGCCAGCATCATGGCGCGCAGGGTCTTGCCTACAAAGGTGGCTGCCAGAAAGTGCACCACTGGAATACGCAACATGCCAGCCGTGATACCGGCGATATCAAACAGGGGATTGGGCAGGAAACTCAATGCGGCAAACAGCCACAAACCATGCTTTTGTACCAGGGCCCGCATCTGCTGATAGCGTTTGCGATCTTCGACGACGACACTGCTGCTGGTGCCAGCCACATAGCCGGTGATTTCCCCCAGCGCCTGACCCGCGCCGGCCACAATGCCCACCCAAAACGGATTCAGGGCCGTGCCCGCAGCCACCGAGATCAGCCACCCTGGCGCCGGAAGCACCAGGGTGGCATTGGCAGCCATGCTCAGCAAGAAGACGCCGGCATAGCCATAAGAGCTGAGCGCCCGCAACCGGTCGGCAAAAAGCAGAATGCCGGCGGAGACCAGGATTACTGCCAGGATAATGCAGATGCGTAACCAGGTTGGAGGACGTTGTTTCACAAGAGGACGTCAGGCTTCTTCGATCTCGATGCTGTCGATCATGTCGCCTTGCTCGATGGCGAACAGCACATCTTCGCCGGACACAAGCCGACCAAATACAGTGTGTTTGCCATCCAGCCAGGGGGTGGCCACATGGGTGATGAAGAACTGGCTGCCATTGGTGTTGGGGCCAGCATTGGCCATGCTCAATACCCCTGGGCCTTCGTGCCTGAGCTGGGGATGGAATTCGTCGCCGAAATGATAACCGGGGCCGCCGCGGCCTGTGCCGGTAGGATCGCCGCCCTGAATCATGAAGTCTTTGATCACACGGTGAAAAGTAGTACCGTCGTAAAAGCCCTCGCGGGCCAGAAAGACGAAGTTGTTAACCGTCGTCGGCGCCTTGTCGGCGTGCAGCTTGAGCGTCATGTCGCCTTTGTTGGTCTTGATGGTGGCGGTGTAACTCTTGGCTGGATCTATCTGCTGAGTAGGTGGGGAGGTATATCGTGCCATGGTATGGTGGGAGTGAAGAGAGGATGGGGAGAAGGGAAGTCGTGGTGCGTGCTGCGTATTGCGTATTGCGTGTTAGCGAGTCTCGATGTCGACGCGCAGCAGCTGGGTGCCGGGGTCGGTGGCTGTGGCGGGGTCGCGGATTTCAATAGCTTGCACCACTTCCATGCCCTCGATGACCTCGCCAAAGATCGTGTGGCGATCATTCAACCACGGCGTTTCGGCCAGGGTAATGAAGAACTGGCTGCCGTTGGTGTCGAAACCCCGATTGGCCATTGCCACCATGCCGGGTTTGTCGAAGCGCAGTTCGTTGAGGATCTCATCGGGAAACTCGTAGCCAGGCCCGCCGGCGCCGGTGCCCGAGGGATCACCGCCCTGCGCCATGAAATCCTGAATAACCCGATGGAAGATCGTGTTATCGTAGAAACCGTTCTGGGCCAGCACCACGAAGTTGTTGACCGTCAGCGGCGTCTGTTTTTCGAACAGATCGATCGTGATATCGCCTGCATCGGTGCGCAGAATAGCGATGTAATCCTTGTTCGTGTCGATCTGCATGGCTGGCGGCGCATTGAAATAATCGGTGCGGGCCGCCGGCTCCATGTCTCCCAGGGGGCGCTGGCCGCTGGGCGGCAGCGTCGGCGGGAAAGGCGTGGGCGTGGGTGTGGGTTCGGGCAGCATGGATTGGCTGGCCGTGCTGATCTCCACGCTCTGCACCAGGGTACCCGGACCGGCATTGGCGTCGGTGGGGTCCACGACCGTCAGTTTGCCGAGCACGTCGGCGCCCTCGACCACCTGACCCAGGGGAGTAAAGCGATCGGCCAACCAGGGAGCGGCTGTGAGGGTAAAGAAGAACTGGCCTACAGCCTGGCCACCCTGCTGGGCGCTGCCCAGCCAGCCCACATCGTTGAAAACATTGCTGTTCAGCTCCGCTTCCATCGTGTAGCCCGGATTGCCGTTGCCATCGCCCTGGGGATCGCCGCCCACCGCCACCAAGTCTTCGACAACCTGATAGAAACGGGTGCCATCGTAATAGCCGGCATTGGCCAGGGCCACGAAGTTGGCCACGTTGCGTGGGGCCAGATCAGGGCGCAGCTCGACCTTGATGTCGCCCACTTCGGTTTTGAAGGTGGCAACATAGATTTTGCCGCCCTCCAGCTCGCTGCTGGGCGCTGTGTTCCAGTACCCCACGCGTTCCGCCGGATCCATGTCGGCCATGAAATGATCGTCATTGGTGGGATCGGGGGCGAATGGCGTGGGCTCGGGTGTGGCAGTGGGGCGCAATGACACGGACGATTCGCTGATCTCCACCGTGTACAGGGTGTCACCTGCAAAATCCGGGTTTTGCTGCGGATCACGGCGCGTGAGCTTATCGAGCACATCCATGCCGGAGATCACCTCACCAAAGATGGTATGGCGGCCGTCAAGCCAGGGCGTGGGGGCAAAGGTGATGAAGAACTGGCTGCCGTTGGTGTTGGGGCCGGCATTGGCCATGGCCAGCAAACCGGGGCGATCAAAACGGGCTTCGGGATCGATTTCATCCGCAAAGGTGTAACCAGGGCCGCCGGTTCCTGTGCCGGAGGGATCGCCGCCCTGAGCCATGAAGCCATCGATAAC
>JAJRXO010000409.1 GCA_024276255.1 Chloroflexota bacterium
CCCTGGCAGGCCCTGCGAACGCACAACGCCTATCCCCTGCTGGATCGGGTGGGCGCCCTGTTGCGCACCGGCCCCACCCGCACCAATGTCAACGATCTCATTTTCATCCTCATGGACCCGTCCCCCACACCTCATTCCCCGAATGCATGATGATTGATCCAACCCTTCCTCTGATCGACCTGCACCGCCATCTCGATGGCAGTGTACGATTGCAAACCATCCTTGATCTGGCCCGCCAGCACCAGCTGGACCTGCCAGCCTGGGATCCCGAAGGCTTGCGGCCCTACGTACAGGTTACCGGGCCGCAGCCCGGGGTGATGGCCTTTATTTCCAAATTCCGCTACATGACCGCCGTGCTGGTGGATTACGATGCCTGCCGCCGCATCGCTTATGAAAATGTGGAAGACGCCTTCAACGAGGGTATCGACTACATCGAATTGCGTTTTAGCCCCGTATTCATGGCCTCCCGGCATCAGTTGCATGCGGCCGGTGTGGTGGAGGCTGTGGTGGAAGGCTCCAGACGCGGGGCTGATGATTTTGGCGTCGGCGTCAATCTGATCGGCATTATCAGCCGTCATTTCGGCCCCGATGCCGCCTGGGATGAGCTGGAAGCCCTGCTGAGCCAGCGTGATCATCTGGTGGGGCTAGATCTGGCAGGGGATGAGGCAAACTGGCCGGGCGAGCTTTTTGTGGATCATTTCCGTCGCGCCCGCGAAGCCGGCTGGCAGATTACGGTGCACGCAGGTGAGTCTGCCGGCCCCCAAAGCGTGTGGCAGGCTATTGATGAGCTGGGCGCCCGGCGCATCGGCCATTGCATCAGCGCCAATCATGACCCGGCCCTGCTGGAGGCATTGCGCGAGCGACGTATTGGCATCGAGGCCAATCTCACCAGCAATGTACAGACCAGCACCGTTGCCAGCTATGATGCGCATCCGCTACGGGGATGGCTGCAGAAGGGCTTGCTGGCCACGTTGAACACCGACGATCCCGGCATCAGCAACATCGATCTTCCCTACGAGTACGAGGTGGCGGCCCCGGCCGCCGGCCTCAGCCCCGATCTGATTCGGCAGGCACAGCGGAATGCCCTGGAGATAGCTTTTATAAGCCCGGAAGAAAAACAGGCTTTACTGCAGGCCAAAGCAAAGAAAGGGGGGCGTTCGTCTTGACGCCCCCCATGGCTTACATTTCTTCCTGTACGCTGTAGCGGAAACGCCGCCGGGCATCGAGCATGGCCCGGCGCAGGATCTCGTGTACTTCTGCCGGGTTGCGTACATTGTAAAGCACTGCTTCCGGACGGGATGGATTCGAGCTGCGAATGTAGATGTCGCCGATATTAAGCATGCGTTCGCCAAGGCTTTGCTTGTTATCGATGTCCTGGATGCGCACCAGCTCGATGTCTTCGCGTTCCTTGCCCAGCAAGCCCTGCACAATGCGCACGCGCTCGGTGGTGATTTGATACCAGGTGACCAGCGACAGGAAAGCACGTCCTTCCCATAACACTTTTTCATCGCTCTCGGCGTCGAGCGCAAGCAGCCCCTCCTGCGGGCGAGCCGGTAAACCGGCCTCCTCCAGCGCTTCATCGATGGCCAGCAGGACGCCGTCGGCGATGGAGTCGACCAGCGCTGACATCTGGTCATCGGGGATGGAAGAGAGGTTGACGCCGCTCTGGGCCAGTGATTTCCAGATACGGGCCACGATCTTGTTTTTTGTGTCTGAGAAAGACATGTGTCACCTCCGGGGTGTGATTTAGGGAACGCCGGCCGCAGCCAGGGCGTTGTCAATGGCCTCGAAGAATACGTCGGCCGGTTGGGCGCCTTTGATGAGTTCGCCGTTGACAAAGAACATAGGTGTTGATTGAATGCCCCGCTGGCGGCCTTCCTGCAGGCTGCGGTTGGCGTCGACACGGGTGCGGCCGCTGTCAAAGCACTCGTTGAAGGCGTTCATATCCAGGCCCACGGCTTTGGCGATCTCTTTCAGGTTGTTCTTGGAGAATTGCCCCTGGTTTTCGCCGCCTTGATTGCTGAAAACGGTATCGTGGAAAGGCCAGAACAGATTCTGTTCGGCTGCGCAGTACGCGGCGGCCGCCGCATCCACCGACTCGTTGCCGATGAAGGGGTAAGGACGGTAAAGATAACGTACATTGGGGTTATCGCCGTAGCGTTCGATGAGTTTGGGCACTGTTTGCAGGGCATGACGACCACAATAGGGGCATTGGAAGTCGCTGTATTCTTCGATCAACACTGCCGCGCCTTCGGGGCCACCCCAGGCCATGCCATCGGCGCCCGGTGGCTGATCGGTGTGAACATTCTGCACTAGAAAGGGCTCGGGACGGCTCGACCAGTAAATCAGGGCGATGAATCCGATGAGCCCCAGGACGACAACGCCGAGGGCGATGGCGCGTTGTCGTTTGCGGCGGGCGGCCTGCTGGCGTCGTGCTTCCAGTCGTTTTTGCCGGGAGCTTGAGGATGACTGTCGCTTTTGTTTGCTCATGGTTCCTTGTGAATGCTTTGAGGTTGAGGTGGGATTGAGAATGGTATCATTGTACCTGACAAATGGACGGGGGCAAAGTGGAATCTGCCATCAATGAGGTACGATCTCCGATTACGCTTCGTCGATTCTGCCCAATCCATAGCGCAGGGCCAGGCGCCAGAGGTGCTGATACATGAAGCGCGCGGGCCGGCGCGTGGGCACGGGCACCACTTCACCGTGTTCGATGGCCCGACGCAGGTCCGCGACGCTGTGACCGATAAACGCAGTGCGGGTATTGCCGATGGCGCTGAGAATGTGGGCGTCGGAGCAGCCTAAGCCGGGCAGGCCGGTGTCCCAGCGCAGACGCTGGCTTGTCCGGTTGGTACGTAAATCCAGTTGCGAGCCGTTATCTGTTTCGATGCCGGCCAGCAGGCCGGGGTATTGGCGGACGATTTCCCGTAAGCGCCTGCTACCGATGCTCCTGGCCATGGGGTCCATAGGGTGGGCGACGATGGGCAAGCCGCCAAACAGGCGCACTCGCTCTGCTGTTTCTACAAATGACATGCCCGCCGGGACGGGCGTGCTGAGAAACAACGCCAGCAAATGCCCCTCGCTGGTCGAGATCTCCATGCCGGGGACGGCCTGTACGCGAAAGCGGGCCGCCATATCACAGGCAATCAGGCTACTCTCCAGCTGATCATGGTCCGTGACGGCGATCACATCGAGATCGGTATGATCCGAGGCATATGCCAGGATAGCAGCCACGGTGGCCGTGCCGTCGCTGGCGATCGAGTGGATGTGCAGATCGGCGAATCCCATGGCGATTTACAGGATGCAATGCATTATGCGTCGGTTGCCTGCACGATCTCTGAGGCATCTCGCAGGAGCTGCTGGCGTTCTTCTTCTGGCACGCCCGTGACTTCAAAATAACGTTCCAGTAATTGCAGGGGCGTCATGCTCTCCACATTATCGAGTCCCAGACGACTGCGGGTGCTGAAATCAAAGTCTTTTTGGATGCCGGCCTGATAAAAAGCTGGCTCCAGAGCATGACGAATATCCCGTTCGTGTAGCAAGGCATCCTGATCCTGGCGTAATTGCAGGCGTACGCGCACGACCGTGTCGCTGATATCGCGACGGGCAATGGCCTGCAGCACGGCCTGCGTGGGGTCTTCGGCCTTGCGGCAGTCACAGTCGATGGTGACAAAGCGTCGGGCCTGGCGCTGATAGCCCGGCATAAACTGAAACTCAGTTTGACCCTTGCTGACCTCGACCATCACCCATCCCTTGGCCTCGCGTTCCTCGCCAAAATCGATGCGTTCCACACTGCCGCTGTACACCACCGGCGGATGCGCCCCGGGATTCAGGTCCTGATGCTTGTGGATGTGCCCCAGGGCAACATAATCCCACACAGGATCCGTGAGCACCGTCAGCGGCGCCACCACATCGCGGCCCACCATCACACTGCGCTCGGAGCCCAGGCTGGCATTGGTGACCGAAAAATGCCCCACCAGCACAGTAGGCAGGTGCGGGCGCTGCCGGGCCTGATCGGCCAGCGCCCGGATGACCTCGGTCATCTTCTCGGTGATCAGTTGATCCAGCGCTTCCAGGCTGGCGCTGCGATGCTCGTCCTTGTGCACCAGATCAGAAAGCGATGGATAGGGGGCGGCCGCAATCTGGATGTCCTGGCCGCTGCGGGTTTTCAGGATGGTAAGCTGGCCGAAATCAAGCACATGCACGTTCGGCACTCCCAGCGTATCGAATATCTCGATGGAGGAGGCTCGCGCCGATACCGCGGGAAGATCGTGATTGCCTGGCACCATCACCACGGGGATGCCGTTGTCGGCAATGTGTTTGATGCGCCAGCTGAATTCACGGCGATAGGTGGAATTGGGATCCCGATTCTTGTAGGCATCGCCGGCAAAAATCACCATGTCCACCCGGCGATCGATGGCGTAATCTGCCAGGTCGGAGAGCCGGCGTAAAAAGTCCATGACGCGGTTGTTGAGGCCGGTGGCAGGGTCCACCCGGCCATAGCGTTCCATGCCGATGTGCAGGTCAGCGAAGTGCAGGATACGAATGGGAGGCATTGGGGATGTGTGGGATCAGAGGAGACGTTTGGGACGTTTTCCGCCCAGCTCTTCGATGTCCTGAGCTGCGCGTTCTTGCAGGGTCTCGCCTTCGATAAAACCCATCTGTCGATAGAATTCGCTGTCGTAGCGGCGGGTCTGCACGACCACGGGCATGGGCACAGCATGACCCAGAATGAGCGCCTGACCCTGTGTGTCGAGTCCGGCCAGCACCTGCCGCAGTTCGCTCGCCCCGCGCACCCCCATGAACACCGCCCGGATATCGTCTTCGCTGTCGAGGGCCAGGGTGACACGGGTGCCGATCTGCGACATCACTTCTGAATCGATGCCGCTGGGCCGCTGATCCACCACCATGAGGGTGACGTTGTACTTGCGCAGTTCGCGGGCAATGGTGCCGAAGATCGTCTCCGAGGCGACGGCCGGATCCAGGAATTTGTGAGCTTCTTCGATGGTGATCACCAGGGGGACGGGCTCGTAAGAGGGGTCGGCAAAGGATGCTTCTTTCAGTTTTACATATCGGGCGTGAATGCGTCGGGTGAGATAGTTGGCGATCAGCAGGTAGGCGCGCAGATCGCTGCCATGGCGGCCAAATTCCAGCACTACGTGATGTTCCCGCTGCAAATAGTCGAGGATGCGGCTGACGGAATCATCGACGCGTTCCTCGCTGATGAAGTCGAAGCGGCGCAGGCGATCGAGTTTGCGGCGCAGGGCGGCCAGCGTTTGCGGGGGCTGATCCAGTTCTTTGGCCAGGCCTTTCAGTCCCTCATAGGCTTCCAGCGCCCCGTCATCCAAAAAGGTGCGCAGCCAGGCCTTGCCCATGCGATCGCGCAAGACATACATGGCGCCTATCTGCGCCTCCGACAGATTCATCACCCCGGACAGCATCTCAATATCCTCGGGTTCGATCTGATCATAGCTGATCTTGACCTCATAATCGGGATTGGCCCCGCGTCGCCGGGAACTGCTCATATCGAGCGTGAAGATCGCCACCTTGCCGGGAAACAGTTGCTGGAGTCCCTTCACCTTGCGTTGGATGTGATGTTCGGTGCTGCCTTCCCAGCCGTATTCATTGTGCATATCGAAGATGAGGTTGACTGCCACATTGTTCTGGATGATGCCAGCCAGCAGCAGGCGACTGAGGAATGTTTTTCCCGTCCCTGATTTGCCGAAAACACCGGAGGAGCGCTCCACCATTCGCTCCAGATTCAGGGTGATCTTCACGTTTTCCATATCCAGCGGATCGCCGATGTGGAAGTAATGCGCCTTGGCGCCTGCTTCGTCGACGTGTTCGCCTTCGGGGCCGAAAACATAGGCCACCTCTTCGGCGCTGGCAGTTGCCACGGGCGTGTAATGGCCGGGAATGGTTTTCACCGGCTGGGGCACGGGTTGGCCGGCTGCGATATCCGTCTCATCGAGCATCAGCATGGGGCTGATGTGAATGCGCCCGAACACGCTGTTGCCCAGATAAATCTGCCGCAAAAAAGGATTGCTGAAGTCGGGCGGGGTTTTCTCGAACGCGGGATTGGTATTGTCGAGGGCAACGTCTGTGATCATGCCGAAGAACAGGCGGTTGTTGGTGCGCATGACCACGTATCGCCCCACGGCCAGATCTTCCAAAGAGCGATCGGCATCCAGCCGTACTTCCAGCCCCTTGCTGAGTGAACCGGCCACTACCTGCCCCAGGCGGGCGCTCAGGTCTTCGCCGGGGGGCTGGGCGCGCAATGCATGTAAAAAAGCGTCGGCAGAATTTGTGTCATCCATAGGGCACTTCGGGGAGGGAGTGGGTTGCGTTGAAGAAATCGGCCAGACGGCGCAGTATGGCGTCCAGGCGCTGATGATCATGGGCCAGCAGGCGTGTCAGTTCGCGACCGGCGCCGATCAAATAGGGTTGCGCCTGTCCCGGCGGCTGGCAGCCGGCTCCGTGACGGATGCTGGCCACCAGCAATTCTTCGGAAGGGCATTCCATGTTGTCGAGTACGGTGCGAAAATACTGGAACGAGGTCAGAACCCGGCGGCTTTCGTCGGGCGTGCAGGCAAAAATGGGTTGCAGTGCATCGGGAGGATGTGGCGGCAGCAGTTGGTAAATCGTTCCCCCCTGCTCGTAGCCAATGCTCAGCACCGATATCTCAATGGGAGTCTGGCGGCGCATACGCATATCCTGGATTCTTTCCTCGCTCAGGCTATCCGAGGAGGCCACGATCTGCCGCACGAGGGCATCGTCCATGACGCGTTGATCGTAAACCAGGCCGAACACATGACTGTCGCCGACTGCGGTTTTGACCAGGGCGCCAAAAGCAGGCGGCTGTGTGTGGGCCTGGCTGAAGCCAAACGTATAACCGGTGGTGCTGCTGCGCAACACCCTTCCCAGAACAGGATCGGCGTGGTTCATGAGTTCGCTCCGGGCGATAAAAGCAGGAGAAAATCAGGTGGCATAGTGGCGGCTCTGGCTTTTGGCCATGGCTTTGGCCGAATCGAGTGGCATATGACCCGTGATCTGCGAAATGGACACGGCCAGCATGCTATCGAGGTTGCGCTTTTCTTGCTGGCTGACCACGGCCAGCTCATCGGCGCGCACCAGCACATAGGGGAAGTGGGTGCCTTCGCAATCATCATAAATGGCATTCTGGATTTTGTCGATCAGCGCGGGCGATTGGGTGGCCCATTCCGGCAGGTCCACACGGACAATACGGGCTGCCGCCGGATCGTTGCTACGGGCGATGTTGAGATAGAAGAAGCAGATACGTTGACCTGCCTGGGCAAAATCTTCCCGGTTGACGCGGCCTGTGGATGCGAACAACGCCGAGCGCTGATTGGGCCCCAACAGGGCGCTGAACAACGCCCGATCGGTAAGCGCCCGATACTTGCTGCTGTTCACCCGCTCGCGGGTGATCTCGGACTGAGGCAGCCGCGCCACCCACAGCAGGCGCACCACATTGGCCGAGCGCGGGCGGCCCACAAAGCCAATGGGCACAGCGCCGACCTGCTGGATGTCGTGCAGGCAGGCGATGTAGCGCACAAGCTGTTGTTTTTTCTCGGCCGATTGCGCTCGCTCCCCCATCCACATGGTCAACTGACCGTCCTTCATGGCCAGGATCATGGGCTCCAGATCGCCGGCATAATAGAGGCGTTCGGCCTGCGCCAGGTCGGCCAGGGCGCGCATTTCTGCCAGCTCGCGGCGGCCATTCACCCACTCATTGTTTACAAGATTGAGGTTCTGATCGTAAAGATCAGCCTCGCTGTAATACAATTCCGGCCGCGTATCCGTTACCGGAGCCTGGCCACTGCCCACACGCATCACAATCGAGCCGATATTGAGCAGATAATAGAGCACCGGCCCATGCCGATCCGGATAGATCTGCGAGCCATCTACCCCGATCAGGCTGAAATTCGCGGCCCGCGCCTGCGGGTTGATCCGCCGATCGAGAGCGCCTTCCAACGGTCTGGCCCCGCGCCACGTACTTTCGGCCGTAATCGCGGCCGTGATTTTAGCATGCAGTTCTTCATCGACACGCGTGTCGGCCAGCACAGCTCGCGCCTCTTGCGCCAGATCACCATACAGTTGCTGGCGGTCTGCCACATCCTGGCTCATTTGGTCGACTTTATCGAGTAATTTGCGTAATTCAAGCATGTCGGTTGGAGGGAGGGCTAGAACATATTTTCGCGCATGGTACCATATGCCGCATGATTGGGCAAGAGGAGGTCTGAGATGATGTGTGCGCCCAACCTCCAAACATGGTATCATACAATTCCTCCCGTTCGTTGTCCTTTTCCCCCCAGTGAGATGAAAAATGGTGGACATCGAAACCTTGATGCATCTGGCCGATGAAATACGCCGTTTGCTCCAGCGTTACGAAAAGGCTGGCACAACTGAAGATTTTGTAGCCATAACCCGGGCCCTGCAATCGTCCCTGGAGCAGGCCCTGGATGAGCACCTGATGGAAAAACTGGGCGTGGCGGTTTCCAAACTTACGTTGCTGCAAAAGGCGCAGGTCGCGTTGCCCGCGGATGTGTTCGACGAGACAGCGCTGAGTATGCTTGTGCAACGCTTCAGCCTGTATATGGCCGATCCCGATGCATATGATGAGGAATACCTGCGGGCTACAACAGCCGGTTGGGTCGAGTTTGTGCTCAGGTATTGGCGACAACTGTTTGCCGAAGATCCTCCTGCCGTCACCCATCCTCTGTATTATGGCATCCCTGCCCCCCCGCCTGTGGCCGAGATCGAGGCCATCCCCCTGGGGCCCGACCAGAACTCGCGGCCAGCCTTGATCTTCGCCATGCTCATCGTGATCGCGATCATCGTCTTCGGCCGCTTTTTCCGAGTCAGCGTCCCCGCGGCCGGGGACGCAGGCCCGGTGACCGTGGCGGCGTTGTCCCAACCCCAGGAATCCACCCCCACCCCTCTCCCTACCCCTTCCCCCAGCCCCACAGGCCCTCGTGTGCAGGCCGCCAGCGCCGTCAATGTGCGTCAGGGGCCGGGCACCGCTTATCCTGTGGTTGCCATCCTGGAATCAGGGCAAACGCGGCCGGTCATCGGCCAGACCGCGGATGCTGGCTGGTGGCGTATTCAATTCGACCCCGCCGTAACTGGCTGGGTGTATGCGCCCGTGGTGCAGTTTCATGGCGACGCGTCTCAGGTGCCTGTGATCGATGAAATCCCGCCGTCGCCCACGCCCACCGCCACCGAGACCCTGCCCACCGCCACACCATTACCCCCGACCCCCACGCCTCTGCCCCCAACTCCCACGCCAGTGCCTGCTACAGCCACACCACTACCCCCAACTTCCACGCCGATGCCCCCCACGGCCACCCCTCTGCCCCCGACTCCCATACCGGCGCCTGCCACGGCCACCGTCCTGCCTCCCACGCCTGCCGCATCCCTCGGCTTTACCATCGGCGCCCAG
>JAJRXO010000410.1 GCA_024276255.1 Chloroflexota bacterium
ATACACCGCCTGCACGAGATCATCCAGACGGGAGGCCACGGTGGGGGAAAGTTCCAGGCCGGGGAGCAGAGAAACCGGCACCATCCCCCAGAGAACAACATGGGGGGGAAGCATGTCCTGCAACCGGGCAAAGAATATCAGTTCCTGCAGCCCGATCTGGTGCAGGGAAACTTTCATGGGTATTCCGCTGGGCATGTCCTCTCCGGCCAGGCGAATAAGATCGCCGCCGGTCGCGCCGTTCCGGACTGCGTCCAACACGAGGAGATGGGTGACGTCCTCCAGGTATGGCAAGAGGTCCAGACCCATCACGCCACCGTCAATGGCCTGGACCTCCGCGGGGAGTTCGTAACGCTGCAACAGGCGCTCCAGCGCCCGCACACCTAAGCCTTCATCGCGCAGGAGGATATTTCCTACACCCAAAAGGAGGATATGTTTGGGGGCATCGGTCACGAATGTTTGCTCACTCCTGTTGATGGTTGAGCCAGTCGGAGACAAATTGTTGAGGCATGAACTTGAAGCCGCTAAAAATACTGGACATGAGTCCATTTCCCTCTTCAATGTCGACCAACCAGGCGCTGTAAACATGATGGATAGCGAAGGCGATGAGCAGGTACATGATGAAGTGGTGGATCAGGCGCACGGTCTGCATGCTCATGAGGGCAAAGAGCCACCCCGTCAGTGGTGACCAGATGCTCTCGGGATGGAGAACGCCAAACAGGGCATAGCCGGTAAGTATCTCCAGAATGTAGAGGATGACGATGATCATATACGTCAGGCCGGCCAGGGCGTTGTGGCCGATCACCTCCGGGGGCTCCCGCCGCAAAAAGAGATAGTACTGCAATGCCTCTTTCAGGCTGCGGCGACCTTCAGGGTAGAGGAAGGGGAACAGGCCGCGCCAGCTGGCCCATTCGTTGCCGACGAAAGCCCAGTAGGTGCGGATCGCCACACTGACGGTGAAGACAATGGCGGTGCTGAAGTGGATGAAGCGTATCAGCCCCGTAAAATACGGGCTGTAGGCTTCCTGGGGACTGACGCGAATATAGGGGTTGCCAATATAGTAACCGGTAACCGCCAGGATGACAATGCAAACGACATTGACCCAATGGGTGAGGCGCACCGGAATCTGCCAGACATAAACACGACGGCGCATCACATTCCTCCTTATATCACACGAACGCGGGTGACTTCGCGGCCGTTGCCATTCACCACGTGTACAGCGCAGGCCATACAGGGATCTAAGGAGTGAACGGTGCGCAGGATCTCCACCGGGCGTTCGGGATCAGCCACTGGCGTATCGATCAGGGCGGCCTCGTAGGCGCCGCGTTGGCCGCGGGCATCCCGCGGTGAAGCATTCCACGTGCTGGGAACCACGGCCTGATAGTTGGCGATCTTGCCATCCTTGATGCGTATCCAATGTCCGAGGGCGCCGCGCGGGGCTTCGGTAGTGCCCATGCCAACGTCTTCCCCGGGCCAGGTCTTGGGATCCCAGAGTTCGCCATTGAAGACGGCAAGGTCTCCCCGGTTGATGTTGGCTGCCAGTTCGTCGATCCAGGGACCCACTTGTTCGGCCAGGAGCAGGGTTTCAATACCGCGGGCGGCCATGCGTCCCAGGGTGGAGAACAAAACCTCGGGGCCGACATCAAGGGTTGTCAACACATAATTCACCAGTTCGCCAACCCGCTGATGGCCGGAGGTAAAGGCGACGAGCATACGCGCCAGGGGACCGACCTCCATGGGGGTGTCCTGATAGCGCGGCGCTTTCAGCCACGAGTATTTATTGTCGGTATCCAGGAAGTCGTAAGGCGGCTG
>JAJRXO010000411.1 GCA_024276255.1 Chloroflexota bacterium
TCGTCACCGGTCACGCGCCAGTATTGCATGACGCCATAGGCGATGTCAGCCGTGATGTGGATCTCGATATCACCCGTGTAGATGCGGATTAGCTTTCGAGGATCCTCGAAGTGCGGCACCCAGGTCGGCGTCACTTCCTGGCCGTCGCCCGCACTTTCCCAGGGATACTGAGCTCCCTCGAAGCCATTGGCCGCCGCTTTGGCGCGAGCCGCCGGCAGGTTGTGATAGCGATACTGCAACATGTTGCGTGCCAGTTGCGGCTGGGTATGTATGAACAGGGGGAGCATGAAGATCTCCGTATCCCAGAACACGTGATGACGATAGCCAAAGCCACTGAGGGTTTTGGCGCCGATGCTGGCCCGGTCGCTGTAGCGGGGAGCGGCGATCAAAAGCTGAAACAAATTGAAGCGCATGGCGATCTGGGCCTCGATGTCGCCCTCGATCAGCACATCATTCATATCCCATATCTCTGCCCAGGCCTGGCTATGCGCCCGCAGCAGCGCCTCGTAGCCCTGCTGTTTGGCAGCTTGCGCGGCTGCAGTGGCCCTCGCCAGCGGCTCTGCACCATCGAAGGAGCTGGCAATGCCCACATACTTGTGCAGGGTCAATTTCTGCCCTGCGCTGAGCGTGGCTTCTCTATCCATGCCGGGCTGGCCCTCGGATGCACAGGCAGTCGCCTTGATTGTCAGGCCATCCTGCGATTGCACATCGAGGGTGGCTGCCAGCGCCAGATCGTTGCCGGTCTGGCGTGTGCGCACCCATATTCGTACTTCGCTGGGACGCTGTTGTTGCTCGATGATCCGCCAGTGCCACAGCCCCAAATCGGCTACCGGCGCTCCGGCAATGGGATTGTGCATATAGGCATTTAAGCCAGTGCGCAGATTCAGCCTTGCCTGGCCCGACAACACCTTGACCTGCAGACGCAGGGCCGCGGTATGGGCATCGTGCATACACACAAAACGTTCAAAACGCAGATCGAGCAAGGGGCCATCTTCATCTGGACGCCAGCGCACCGTGCGCGACAGCACCCCCCGTCGCAGGTCGAGCTGACGGCGATAGGCCAGCACCTGCCCCTGGTCCAGACGGAAACGCTGGCCATCCACCCACAGGTCAATGCCCCACCAGCGGGGGATGTTGGCCAGCTCGCTGAAATGTAGCGGCGTCCAGTCCCACAGACGGTGCACGAAAGCCGCGGCATGGTCATCAGGATAGCCCTCCTCGAAGGCCCCGCGTACGCATTGATAGCCGTTTCCCACGGTGAAAAGGGTTTCCTTGTGGTGCTGCTGTGCGGGCCGAAAGACATGTTCAGCCACGGTCCACGAAGCCTGCTGCAAAGCCTCCCTGATGCGCGGCAGCGTGAGGCCTTTCAGGCCCTCGAAACGGACGTGCGCATGCCCCACCCGTTCTTCAGGACCCAGCCCAATGGCCCACATGCCGGCTGCCAGGGCAGCATCGATGCCAACGGCTGCATCTTCCACCACGGCACAGGCGGCCGGGGCTATATTCAACTCCCGGGCGGCAAACAGGAAGAGGTCGGGAGCCGGCTTGGGCCGGCTGACGCTGTGCCCGTCTGCGATAGCATCCAGAAGCGGCAGAATACCCAGGCGCTGCAATACGGTGCGGGCATTTTTGCTGGCCGAACCAATGGCGATCTTGATCCCCGCTGCTTTCAGTTCCCGCAGTAACTCCAGGGCCCCGGGCAGCAGATCCTGCGGTGAGACATTTTCCAGCATGGCCACGTAATACGCATTCTTGCGGGCCATCATGCGGGCTATGTGTTCTTCGCTGACCTTGCGATCGCCGAGAAGGATCTCGAGCGACTCACGTCGCGAAACACCGCGCAGATGTTCGTTTGCGCTGCGATCAAAGGGCAGTCCTTCTTCATCGGCCAGCCGTTGCCAGGCCCGATAGTGGTATTCGGCCGTGTCGGTGATGACACCATCGAGATCAAAAATGATTGCTTGTAGATGCATGGGAGGAGGTGTTACGTGATGCGTATTGCGTGTTGCGTTATTGTGGTCTTTGCTCGGTCGAGGCGCGGATGATCAGCTTGGGACAAAGTAAAATGTGAGGATCGGCGATGGGGCGGCCCCGACAGAGGGCGACCAGCATCGTGATCAGGCGTTCGCCAATTTCGGTGATGGGCTGGCGCAGGGTGGTCA
>JAJRXO010000412.1 GCA_024276255.1 Chloroflexota bacterium
GATCATCTGGGCGATATGGACTTCAAGGTGGCGGGCACCGCCGCCGGCATTACCGCCCTGCAGATGGACATCAAGATCAAGGGCCTGAGCTTCGACCTGCTGGCCTCCGCTCTCGAACAGGCACGTATCGGCCGCCTGCACATTCTTGAGAAGATGCTGGCCGTGCTGCCTGATGCCCGTTCCGGTCTTTCGGAATACGCGCCCCGCATCCTCACCCTGCAAATCGATCCCGAGAAGATCGGCAAGGTGATCGGCCCCGGCGGCAAAACCATCCGCAGACTGCAGGCTGACTACGATGTGAAAATCGACATCGAGGAAGACGGTACTGTGTATGTGGCCGGTGGCGCTGCGGCCGAAAAGGCTGTGGAAGAAATCGAGGGCATGACCCAGGAGGCGCAGATCGGTCAGATTTACACCGGCCGTGTCACGCGCATTGAGCCCTATGGCGTATTTGTGGAGATCCTGCCCGGCACCGATGGCATGGTCCATATCTCGCAGCTTGCCGACTACCGCGTCGAACGCGTGGAAGATGTGGTCAAGATGGGCGATGAGATCATGGTCATGGTCATCGGCATCGAAGAGGGCACAGGCAAAATCCGCCTCAGCCGGCAGGCTGTGCTCGAAAATTGGACGGCCGAAGAAGCAGCCGCTCGCGATCGGCGCGGCTCCGGCGGACGCCGCGGCGGAGGCCGGGATCGTGGTGGTCGCGGAGGTCGTGATTCTCGCGGTGGACGCCGACCTCGCCACTAGAAAAACCAATCACCACACGCGGCCGTATGTATGCGGCCGCGTGTTCTTTTTCAGTAACCTGCCCCGAAAACAGGACACGGGAGGAACTCAATTGTTTCTCTTCCGTGAGAATAGGATTTCTTGACCAGCCAAGCGAAATTGGCTACCATGTTTGTTATGAACCCAACCAATCATCATCTCGCCCCCACTTCACAATCCCCCCGTCGCACCATTCCACCCGACGCACGTGTCATCAAGCCGGAAGATCAACCGCAAAGTTACGCCATGATCGCCCGCCCGGCCCCTCCGTCGCCGCCTCGTTACGCGGCACCCATCCAGACTTCATCCTCGTTCCCAGCCATGGTGATCGGTGAACTGTTTGGCACAATCTTGCCGGCACTTTTTATTGCTGTGCTCATCCATCTGTTTCTGGCTCAGTCGACGCGCGTCGAGGGCTATAGCATGGAGCCCACCCTGCACGGCCGGCAACGGGTGATCATCGAAAAAATATCGTATCGTTTCCATCCCCCTCGCCGTGACGATATTGTGGTGATCCGCAAGGATGGCTTCCCCGAGATGCTGATCAAGCGTGTAATTGCCCTGCCGGGCGAGAAAGTGGAAGTGCGCGACGGCAAGGTGTGGATCAACGATACGCCGCTCGAGGAGCAATTACTGGCAGCGCAAATGCGCGGACGATATCCGCCCACCATCGTCCCCGAGGGTATGGTCTCTTTGATGGGCGATAACCGAAACAATTCCAATGACTCGCGTTCATTTGGACCGGTTTCCCTGGATAATATTGTGGGCCGCGCCTGGTTGCGTTATTGGCCCCTGTCTGAATTTGGACTCGTGCACTGACCGATTTCTATGCCATGATCCCGTTATGAACACACGCTGGTCGCCGGTGAGCAAATGGATGGTGGTGATATTTGCAGTGATCTCCACCATCTGGCTGATCTTCACGTTTAGCCAGGCCATTGCCCCCACGCTCATCGCTGTCATCCTGGCCTATTTGCTGCACCCACCCACCAACTGGCTTTGCCGACGGGTGGGCTGGCCGCGAGGTATGGCAGTCACAGTGGTACTGCTGCTAACGGTGCTGTTGTTGGCCCTGGCGCCATTGATCATCACGCCCGGACTGGTGGCCATTTTCTCCGGCATCAATTTCGATGTCACCACGGTGCTGCCGTTTTTCGAGCGGCTGTCACAGCAGCATTTCGCGTTGGGGCCCTTTAGCTTCAGCTTCGCTGAATTTAGCAGCCAGTTCCAGCAAGAGTATCAGGCCATGCTCGCCCCGCTGGCCACCAGCGCCCTGCAATTCGCCTCCGGCGTGGCCATCAGCCTGTATTGGATGGTGTACGTTGTAGTGCTGATGTTCTGGCTGCTAACCGACAGTTATCGCCTGCAACGCTGGCTGTTTGCCCACATTCCTCCGGGCTATCGCCGGGAAACAGGTCAGTTATTACGGGAGCTGGGCGATATCTGGGGCAGCTTCTTCCGGGGGGAGATTGTATTGGGGCTGGCTGTCGGTGCGATGGTGGGGATCAGTATGTGGATATTGGGCCTGCACAATGTGTTTCTGCTGGCTTTGGTCTCGGGCCTGATGGAATTTGTGCCCACCATTGGCCCGGTTCTGGCCTCGGTGTTGGGCGTGATCGTGGCATTGGTCTTCGGTTCGTCGTGGCTGCCGCTCAATCGCTGGATTCTGGGCGCCATTGTGGGCCTTGTATACACGCTTATCTTCCAAATCGAGCAGGTTTACCTGCTGCCGCGTATTGTGGGGCGCCGGGTGCGCCTGCATCCGGCGGTTGTATTCGCAGGCACGGTTATCGGCGCCAGTCAGATCGGCCTGATGGGCGTGCTGGTCGCGGCGCCGGTAATGGCGTCGGTGCGGCTGTTTGGCGGCTATGCTTATCGCAAATTGCTGGATATGGATCCTTTCCCCGATGAAGATGAGACGGATAGCCTGGGCCTCGCCTGGCGGGGAATGATTCGCGGCCAGCCGGTGTCTGCCGTGTTTTTTGATCTGGATGGCACCCTGATTGACACAGATGATCACATCCTGCAGAAATGGTCGCAGCGCATGGGGCCGTTGCGGCGTCTATTCCCCAATAGGGATCCGACCCCCCTGTTACGGCACTGGCTGATGCTGGCCGAAGGACCGGCGAACTGGTTGTTCACACAATTCGAC
>JAJRXO010000413.1 GCA_024276255.1 Chloroflexota bacterium
ATCAACATGGATTTACGGCCAAAGCGATCGGCAAGGGCGCCCCCCAGGGTGCTGCCAAAGATATTTGACAGGGAGAATAGCCCGAATATCACCCCCACGGTGGTCATGCCCACGCCGAATTTGGCTGTGATGTACAAGGAGAAAAACGGAAAGAGCAGCGCACCCCCCACTCGATCGATGAAGGATGCCAGCATCAATATTTTGAATGGTTTGGGATATTCAGATGATATTATTCGCAGATCTCGTAGTGTTTTCTTGAATATCATGATTTTCAAACACCGTTTTTACGCAACTCATTCACCAGGCCTACCGGGAAGCAGGCGGGATGTACCTGTCTGTTCGCATATAGGATATCATGGCGGGCGTGTGCTGGCAGGCAAGGTGCTCAGGATTCTTCCTTTTTCCCCTGATCATCTTTTTCCCGCATGGCTGCTAACCCAAACTCTGTGGCTGACACCACCATCAGCGCCAACAGGGACGGCCACAGCAAGACGGCCACCGGCGGCAGATAGCGCCACAACAGCGACAATATCCCAAATTGCAGCAGTAGAACAAAGCTATACAGGGGTTGACGAAAAGCCAGCACAAAGGCATTCAGAAATACGGCCTTCACGCTCGGCTTTTTCATGCGCTGCAATACCGGCAGCAAATAAAATCCCAAAACCAGCCACAGCATTGCCACATAACCCCAGAATCCCGCCACATAGCGCAGGCTGCCGCTTATGCGGGCCATGTAAAAATAAATGTTGAATACAAAGAGCCCCAGCATCACGCCCCAAAATACCATGACCTTGTAGGTCATGGCCAGGTGTTCTTTTGCGCCCTGCCAGAAAAAGTCCATGCTCACGCGTCGACCTGCCACCATGCGCGAGGCAACGGTGATCAGGCCGGCGGCTGCGGCCGGAGCCGCCACCACCGTCAGCATGGCCAGCGATGCCATAATACTCAGCCCCACCATGAGATAGAATTCTTCGAAGAATAGCATGACAGCGCGGGCCATAAAATGCCAGGGCTTGACGAGTTGTTTCATAGAGCTTGCATGTTACAATCTGAGACGGGAAAACAGCCAGGGGCCCAGGCCGGGAACGATGAATCCAACCACGGCGTAGCGCAGGAAGCGCAGGCTTTGCGCCAGGCCATAACTGCCTTGTGACCAGGGCCCAAATAACTTTGCCAGGCCCACGTAGGCCAGCAGCACCAGCAGCAGGCCCACTACAAAACGCAACAGGCGACGGGGCCATGATCCAGTGACCTGAAAATGTAATCGCTGTGCATCCCAGATCAGCCCCCACAGAAATCCGGCCAGTACGGCTGCGTTCAGCACCCCGTCTTCGCCGGGGCGTTGACCCTGCCAGTTGGAAGGAAAGATGAGCAGCAGCGCCACGGCCAGTAACGCAACCGCTACCACCTGCTGCCAGACGGGCCAGGCGCTCACCTTTTTGCCAATGCCGGGCAGCCATCTGATCACCACGAACAGGATGGCCAGGCCCACCAGCCAGCCGCCGATTACATCGGCCGGAAAGTGCACACCCAGATACAACCGCGATAAGCCGATGAGGAATGCCAGCGCCACGGCCACCGCCGTGAACCAGCGTCGGCGCACCTGCCAGGCCAGTGTGCCCCATACTGCCACGGCCGGAGCAGCGTGGGTGCTCACGAATCCCGGCGAGGTTTCATGCCAAAGTTGTTGCACGGGGGGATCCGGCGGTCGCGGGAGTTTGTAGTGCCACTTCAAAAACGTGCCCACATAGTTCGATCCCACCAGGCCCAGGGCTGCCCAGATGCCCCAACGCTTGTTCACACACCAATACAGAAACGGAAAGAGCAGCAAATAGAAATATTCGCGGCCCAGCCAGCTCATGAGATTCATCAACACATCCAGTGGCATCGAGCGCCAGCCCTGCAGCCAGACCAGAAACGGCACACTGGCATCATTCAATGATTGTAACCAGGCAGCCATGACTTCACCTCCGGAACTAATAGTTGTGGGTCAATAATGTCACAATCAGCCGGGCGCAGTCAACCATGTCCTGCACGGCAATGTGTTCGTCTTTCGTATGGACATCGGCCATGCCCGTGGAAACCGGCACACAAAGGATACCGGCTGCGTTGTAGATATTGCCATCTGTGCCGCCTCCACCCGCTTTGGGATTGGGAGACAGGTTTAGTTGTTGGATGGCTGCCGTTACGGCTGCGTAGGGGCGCTGTTCGGGCGTAATTCTGTATGTGCGGAAGGCTGGACGCAGATCAATGTCCACCGTCGCGCCGTGCCTGGCTGCGGCTGCTTCCAATGCATCGGTCATGGCTTGCAACTGCGCCGCCAGCTTGGCCTCATCGCGGCTACGCGCTTCCCCGCGCATACTGACGCGATCCGGCACGATATTGGTTGCTTCGCCGCCCTCGATCACACCGATATTGGCCGTCGTTTCTTCATCGATGCGTCCCAGGGGCATGGCGGCGATGGCCTCTGCCGCCACCCGGATGGCATTGATCCCCTTTTCCGGCTCCGAACCAGCATGCGCCTTTTTGCCATGAACTACGGCATCGACATAGGTCTGTGAGGGGGCAGAATAGAGAAAGGTGCCGATGGGGCCGCCAGCATCCAGGATCACACCCCAGTCGGCTTGCAACTGGCTCACATCCAGCTGTTTGGCGCCCAGCAGG
>JAJRXO010000030.1 GCA_024276255.1 Chloroflexota bacterium
AAACTTGACAGGCAAGCCGCGAAAACGTAAAATGGCTTCTGTTCCACCCAATCCACCGTAGCTCAATTGGCAGAGCAACCGGCTGTTAACCGGTTGGTTCCTGGTTCGAGTCCAGGCGGTGGAGCTTTTTTTTATCCTGCGTGCGATCTGAGCTGATCTCCTCCAAGCCTTGATGATCTTCCTGGTCGGCGAACGACACGAATTACAGGGAAAAGCTCAGAAGGAGAGGCGCCGATCTGACATTCGGGTGCTGTTTAGCGGGATTGCCGGAACCCTCAGGTGGGGAGCGTTGTTTTCTATGATACGGATCATTGCCAAATAGGCAAAGCTGGTTCATAATAAACAGGTTTTACCTCAGCGCAACGGGGCCCCGGGGTGGGGCCCTTGTATTGTATGCACTTATCATATAACCCGCTGACAATTGTGTCGGCACGCAAATAAACACAGGAGAACTTCTGATGACAAAAAAATGGGTTTACCTTTTCCATGAAGTCGACCAGGCTGAAGCTTACGTGGGCGGCAGCTGGGAAGCCGTACGCGCTCTGTTGGGCGGTAAAGGCGCCAACCTGGCGGAGATGACGCGTATCGGCGCCCCCGTGCCCCCGGGATTTACCGTCACCACCGAAGCCTGTAATGCCTATCTGGCCGCCGGCGAGACGTTCCCCCCGGGTATGTGGGAGCAAGAGTTGGAAGCGCTGAAGGTTATTGAGCAGCAGACAGGCAAGAAATTCGGCGATCCGGCCAACCCCCTGCTGGTTTCCTGCCGTTCCGGCGCTAAGTTCTCCATGCCCGGCATGATGGACACCGTGCTCAACCTGGGCCTCACCGATGAAACAGTCAAGGGCATGATAAAACTGACAGGGGATGAACGTTTCGTGTACGATTCCTATCGCCGCCTGATTCAGATGTTTGGCTCGGTGGTGCTGAATATCGACGACGAAGCCTTTGAAGAACCTTTGAATGAATACAAACAGGCCAAAGGCTATACTGTCGACACCGATATGACAGCCGAGGACTGGAAAGCACTGAGTGAAGAATTCAAGGCCGTTATCAAAAAACACATGGGCTTTGACTTCCCGCAGGATCCCATTACGCAATTACGTCTGGCCACCGAGGCGGTTTTCAAATCGTGGAACGGCAAACGGGCGATCGACTATCGCAACCATGCCGGTATCGCCCATGACCTGGGCACGGCTGTCAATATCGTGACCATGGTCTTCGGCAATATGGGCTGGGACAGTGGCACCGGCGTTGCCTTCACCCGCAATCCGTCCACAGGCGAAAAGAAGCTGTGGGGCGAATATCTGCTTAACGCCCAGGGCGAAGATGTGGTGGCCGGCATCCGCACACCATCGGATATTGAAAAAATGGCGGAAGAGCTGCCCGAGGCCTATGCCCAGTTCGTGGAGATCGTCGACAAGCTGGAACAGCATTACCGTGAGATGCAGGACGTGGAATTCACCATCGAACGGGGTCGTCTGTGGATGCTGCAAACCCGCGACGGCAAACGCACGGCCAAAGCAGCCGTCAAGATCGCTGTGGACATGGCCGATGAAGGTCTGATCAGCAGGGACGAAGCTGTGATGCGCGTCACCCCCGAGCAGGTGGATACGCTGTTGCACCCGCAGTTCGATCCGGAGGCCAAGAAGCAGGCCGCAGCCGACGGCAAACAGGTTGCTGTAGGTGTGAACGCCTCGCCCGGCGCGGCTGTAGGACGCGTGTACTTCGACGCCGACACGGCAGAACGGATGGCTCACGAAGACGGCCAGGACGTGATCATGGTGCGGCCTTTCACCAAGCCTGATGATGTGCACGGCATGATCGCCGCCAAGGGCATTCTCACCAGCGAGGGCGGGGCCACATCGCACGCCGCCGTGGTGGCCCGCCAGTTTGGCATCCCGGCTGTGGTGGGCGCTGCCGGCATCAAGATCGACGCCGAAAGCCGCGCCTTCACCGCCGACGGCACCGTGGTGCATGAAGGTGACTGGGTGTCGGTTGATGGCACCACCGGCGAGGTGTTTGTGGGTAAGATCCCCACCATCGCCCCCAGCCTGGAAGAACAGACCGAACTCATGACCCTGCTCGACTGGGCCGATGAAATCGCTGCCCGCGAGGACATCCGCACCCTGCCCGATGGCCGCAAGACCCGCGGCCTGCAAGTGTGGGCCAACGCTGATTACCCTGTGGATGCCCGCCGCGCCCGCACTTACGGAGCCAAGGGCATTGGCCTCTGCCGCACCGAACACATGTTCTTCGAGCCGGAACGCCTGCCCACCGTGCAACGCATGATCCTGGCCGAGAGCAGCGCCGAGCGCACCGAGGCCCTGAACTTGCTGTTGCCGCATCAGCGCAAGGATTTCGAAGGTCTGTTCGAAGCCATGGACGGCTATCCCGTGATCATCCGCCTGATTGACCCGCCGCTGCACGAATTCCTGCCCTCTGAAGAGGAGCTGTTTGAAGAAGTGATCACCATGCGCGTCAAGGGCGAAACCGAAGGCCTGGCTGAGAAAGAGGAACTGCTAAACAAAGTCCGTGCCCTGCACGAAAGCAATCCCATGATGGGGCTGCGCGGCGTGCGTCTGAGCATCGTCATGCCGGAAATCGTGGAAATGCAGGTGCGGGCCATCTTCGAAGGCGCCGCCGATGCGGCCCTGAAGGGTATCGTGGTGAAACCCGAAGTGATGATTCCGCTCACGGGCCATATCAACGAGCTCAAGGCCATCCAGCCACGGCTGATTGAAATCGCCCGTGATGTGATGGCTGAAAAAGGCGTTTCCTTCGAATATAAATTCGGCACCATGATCGAGATCCCGCGGGCAGCGGTCACCGCAGCCGAGATCGCCACTGTGGCCGAGTTCTTCTCCTTTGGCACCAACGATCTCACGCAGATGACCTTTGGCTACTCCCGTGACGATGCCGAGCGCAACTTCCTCATCACCTATGTGGAACAGGGCATTCTGCCCAAGAATCCTTTCCAGACCCTGGACATCGACGGTGTGGGTGAGCTCATGCGCTGGGCCGTGACCGAGGGCCGCAAGACCCGACCCGACCTGGAAGTGGGTATTTGCGGTGAGCACGGCGGCGATCCCGAATCCATCGCCTTCTGCCATCTCGTAGGCAACAACTACGTGAGCTGCTCGCCCTTCCGCGTTCCCATCGCCCGCCTTGCGGCTGCTCAGGCTGCCCTGCGCGGTCAATAAACACCTGATTCTCTCCTCCATTGTGAAAGCGCAAACGGTGTACGCCGTTTGCGCTTTTATTATCCCCCCGAATCGGGCTTTCTAGGATCGAGCCAGATAGTCCCCGATGGCCTTCTTCAGTTCCCAGGGTCGGAGGCCAAACGGCCCCACCCCGCCGGCATACACCACGCGGCCCTGTTCATCGATAAAATAGAAACGCGTGGGATGGGCGGCATAGGCTTCGTTGGTCGAGTCATCCTCATCGTCGACAAGCATAAGCATGTCGAGATGCAGGGCCAGCCGGCATTGCGAGGCGACTTCGTGCCGTTCGGCACTGTTCCTGGGATCATCCACATCGTAGGCGGCCCGCGAGAACAGGCGGCGCATTACTTTGCCGATCACCCCATCACCCAGCCACCAGGCATCGCGGGCATGGGCCTCGCGGATGTAGATGTTGATGAACTGTATTTGATCATGATATTGCTCGTATATCTTCTGCAGGCTCCCGGCCGCAGTGGCAAACACCGTTCAGGTGTAACTGCCGAAGATCAGCACGACCGGTTTTTGCCCGCGAAAATCAGACAGACGCCAGATGCGGTTGCTGCCGACTTCCGGCAGAGCGAAATCAGGCGCCATATCGCCCGCCTTGGGCGCCAGCGGATCATATTTTTGTTGCCAGGCCTTTTCGCGGCCGCGATAGGTGATGGTACGTCTCAAAAATGTCAGCATGGGTGTTCTGTCCTGAGTGGGTCAATAACCGGCCGTTGTCATTGGCGTCTTTGGATGGATCGTTTTTCTGGCCTCGCGGATCAGGGCATCGTCAAACGCCGCCATCAGCGCCTAGGAGCTGAGCAGCGCCTGCAGGCAACGCAACCAAAAACTCGGGTATTGATCCCAGAAAATGAAGTTGCAACCCCAGTGCGGAGCCGGATCGGACATATAAGCCAGGACTTTGCCTTTGCCAAAGCGGCCGAGGCTCAGCAAGGGATCGCCCGTCTCTTTCACGGCCAACAGCACGTCGCAGCCGGGACGAGGGCGCACCTGATTATAACCCAGAATGGGGGGAAAGCTGGCAAAGTCGATGTCGGCAAAGGCTGCTTCGCCGGCAGCGGTCACTTGCGCCGTGAAACCCTCGGTGCTTTCGATCAGATCTTCATAATCCAGGCACTGCACCGGCAGGATCTCTCGCAGCCGCGTGCGCTGCCAGCCCCCTTTGCCCATTTCGCCCGAAAACGAAAGCCATCCCCCCAGGAACATCATGCGCTTGCCGGCCTGTACTGCTTCGACCGTGAGGCGTACGCGGTCGGGATAGGTGAGAATCCGGGTGCCGAATTTGCTGTGGTCGAAGAAACTGGGCGCCAGCTGAAAATTCTTGGCCTCGACATCGCTGAAGATGATGACATCGTACTCATCCAGGATCTTTTCATATTCGCCCGGCCCCAGCCTGTAAAAGTCCCAGGTGGCGACATCGGTCACCTGATGCGTTCCCTCGCTCTCCAACGCTTCGGTGAGAAATTTGCCGTAATAGTAGATCTCAAGGCCCTTGTCGGCGTAGTTGAAGGGCGTTTCCGCAAAGACGGGCCCCAGGCTGATTGCCCAGTCGCCCACGTAATAGATTCTGGTTGCGGATCCGTGAACTTCTCCGTGCCGTTGATCAGGCCCAGACGTCCTTTCTCGCCCTTCCAGTAGTTGGGCCCGATGTTCTGGAAGCCCATGGTGGCCGCTTCCCACTGATCGGCCGTACCCATGTCGAGGGCGTAGTACGTGCCATCGGCCTTGATGGCATCCAACACCTGGAAGAACTCGTCCACCGTCTGCGGCTCACTCAGGCCCAGCTCGTCAAAGGCGTCTTTGTTGTAGATGAAACCGTGGATCACCGAGGCCATGGGCACGCAGAAGACGGTGGACCCATCATCGGTGATCCAGGCGCTCTTGGCCACGTCGCTGAAGTTATCCAGGCCCGGCAGATCGGTCAGCGGCGCCAGATAGCCTTTGTCGTACAGGGCCAGGGAGGCGTCGAAGGGACGACAGGTGATGAGATCGCCGGCCGTGCCGCCTTCCAGCTTGGCGTTGAGGGCGCCGTTGTATTCAGCCGGGGCGGTGGGGGCGAAGATGACCTCGATATTGGGATAGTGTTTGTTGAAAGCGGGGATAATGGTGTCCTGCCAGATGGCGAGATCATCATTGCGCCAGCTTTCGATGGTCAGGGTGACCTTTTCGCCGGATGGGGCAGCGGTCGGCGCCTTGGTAGGCTGAGCGGGCGCCTCAGTGGGCTGGGCGGACTCGGTGGGCTGGGTGGGCGCTTCGGTAGCCTTCCCACCTCCGCAAGCAGCCAATACGAGTGCGAAAACCAGGATACCAACGAGCAGTAAGATTTTACGAGACATGTTGTTTCCTCCTGAAGAGAGACGAAAGTGAATGGGCATGAACTGGGAGTGGTTGATGGCAATTTACATGGTCTTCTCCTTACAACGTAGCAAAAGGGTGGTTACCTAATGAGTTTCGGTCACTTTACGCAGGCTGCGCGGTCGGTCGACGTCATAGTCGCGCACGGCGGCAAGATGCATGGCGAAAAGCTGGCCAGGGATGATGGCAATGAGGGGGGACAGCCACTCGGGCATGCCGGCGGGTAGCGGTAGGGGCGTGCGTGCCAGGGCCAGGGCGTCGTTGTCATCGCTGACGACGATGAGCTCGGCGCCCAGGGTTTGCAGGTGATGCATAAAATGGTGCATCTCCGGCAGCAGGGCGCCGCTGGGGGCAATTGTAATCACCGGGAACCTGGGTTCTACCAGGGCCAGTGGGCCGTGCTGGAAATCGGCGCTGCTGTAGGGCTCGACCATGGTGTAGGTCAGCTCCTTGAGTTTGAGCGCTAGCTCGAAGGCCGTGGCATAGTTGTAACCCCGGCCAATGGTGACGCAAGCATTCATAAAACAGTAGCGCTCGGCCGCCTGCTGCATATCGCCCCCCAACACCAGGGCCTCGGTGACCAGGCTGGGCACGCGTTGCAGCTCGTCAAACATGACCGTGTCCTGGCACATGCAGGCACTCAGCAGGGCAATGGCCGCCAGTTCGCTGGTGTAGGTCTTGGTAGCAGCCACCGACTGTTCGAGGCCCGCCTGTAGGTTGATCACGTATTCGGTCTGCCGGGCCAGGTCGGATTGGGGGAAATTGGTGATCGCGGCTGTCAGGGCCCCCTGCTTACGCGCCTCGGCCAGCACCGAAACGATATCGGGACTCTTCCCACTCTGACTGATACCCAACACGAGGGCGTTTCCAAAGCGCGGGGGTTGTTTGTAGATGGAAAACAGGCTGGGCGTGGCCAGGCCCACAGTGAGTCTGTTACGGCTCCCCCACAGATATTTGGCGTAGCGGGCGGCATTGTCGCTGGTGCCGCGAGCAGCGATGATCACATGATCGATATTCCGCTCGCGAATAGCCACAGCCAGTTGCTCGGCCGTTTGCTGTTCCCGCGCCAGCAGGGTGGCCAGCACGGTGGGCTGCTCATGTATTTCCTGGTAGAGATGGGTTTCGGTGAGCATGAAGGGTAGGAAGAAGTGTGTGCGGAGGGGAGAAAGGTTGGAGAGAGGCGCCTGATTCACCGCTGCAAAAAGGAGACGATCTTGGGGTTGACGATGTCGGGCTGTTCCAGGTGCGGAAGATGTCCGGCTTCGGGAATAGGGAGGAATTCGCCATGCAGCACGGAGGTGACGCGGGTGTGCGTTTCGTAGGGAACGGTGCGATCCTGCTCGCCCCACATCAGGAGCACGGGTTTGCCCGTGGCATCCAGGGCCTGGAAATACGGCAATTTGTCCTCGTTGGCAAAGTTGAGCAATGTGCTCAGCAGCGCCCGGTGGAAGCCCTTGTATTGCATCTGGAACCGGTAGCGATCGGGCCAATCAGGAAAGCGTTCCGGACGGTAGAAATCATCCAGTTGCATTTTCGGCAACGCCGGTTCCATAAACACGGTCATGATGTAATCGCCCACGCCTGGCAGACCCAGCAACGGGATGTTCATTCGTTCATGGAAGGGGTCCATGATCACAACCCGACGCACCAGCTCGGGATGGTGGGCAGTAAAACCGGCCACAATGGCTCCGGACATGGAAATGCCAACCAGATCGACAGGATCGGTGATGTCCAGAGCCTGCAGGAGATCGAACAGTTGCTGCTCAAAGAAGGCGTTACTGTAGGCGGCGTCGGGGCGGTCGGAATAGCCGCGACCGAATAGATCGTAGCGCAAGACGCGAAAACCCGCGTCCTGCAAGGCGGCGAAGGTGGGATCCCACAGGTAGTAAGGCACGGTGCCGCCATGCACGAGGACCACGGTTTGCGCCTCGGGCGGGCCGGCCATCTCGTAGTGCACCACCCCCATGGGGGTGTTCACAAAACTGCCCGGCGCCTGGGCGCGCACCTCGTCATTGAGTTCCAGTTTTTCGGTGTCGCGGATCTGGGGCAGGACGGCCAGGATGACCGCAATGACAATTAGGGCGATCGCAGCTTTCTTTTTCATCTGAAGTGTCCATGCTGGCGAGCCAGCAGAGCGAAGAATGAAGATGGGAAAAGTTATACGTTCATCCGGCTAATGCGATCTCGTACATCCTGAGCGAAACGTTCGATGTGCGCCTGCACATAGTCGGCCACATCCAGGCTAGCATCCGCGATCAATGGCGTCAGGTCCATGGCAAAGACGGCGCCGGTGCTCTCGTCGGTGGCGTGGGAGGCGTGATAGGTGGCATTGGCCCGGCGCCGGCCCAGGGTGGCCAGATCGTAGCGTTTGCCGCCGCTGATCTGTGAGTCGAACACGCCCACCAGCGCTGCTTGCAGGTTTTCAGCCCCGGAAACGTCGAAAGCGACCTTATCGCCCTCGACCAGCCAGTCCAGATCCCGCCAGACTTCGCAGCCATACAGCTTTTGCGGCCGGGCGTCGGCGGGCAGACTGCGGATGGCCGCGATCACCTTCAGGGCAACGCCGATATGGGTGTCGTGCTTGTCGGCCAGATTGTGCGTGTAGACGATCCGGGGTCGGGCCAGGAGGAGCAATTGCGCCAGATCCTCGACCGGCCGCTCATCGCCGCCATCTTTGACCGCGGCGCTGGGGTAGTCGAGAAAGACCTGCGCCGCGTATTCGCCGATCATCGCCGCCTTCTTTTGCTCCAAAATGCGTATCTGACGCATTTCCTCGTTGCTGGTCTCTGCATACAGGCCGGCGCGCGGCGAACCGCGACCATCGGTGACGGTGACGCCCGTGAACCAACGATCGTCATGGCCAAAGCAGGCGAGAATGCCGTCGATGGCCATGATCTCCAGGTCGTCCTGATGGGCGCCGATCCCCATGTGGGTGGTGCGGCTGAGGGCGTCGGGCAGGGGGTGGCCGTCGGGGATGAATATCTGGGAGGTGGGGATGTGGAAGTTCATGGGAGTAGGGAGTAGGGAGTAGGCAGACAGGAGACTGTGAGGAGTCCTGGTATATGTTTACAGTCACTAAGACAAAAGGAGCACAAAGGCGATGGCAAAAAGCATAGTAAAGCGTTATAGTGAGGCATTCCGAATCCAGGTGGTTCGAGAATATGAAACTGGGGCAAGTATATAC
>JAJRXO010000414.1 GCA_024276255.1 Chloroflexota bacterium
CTGGGCATCGAAGTCGTGCGCGAGACCATAGCCGAGCCCGAGATCGAGGAAGGCGCCGAAGGCCCCAAGACCCTGCGCGAGCGCCTGCTGGAGATGGAGGAAGATCCCAGCAAGCTCCAGCCCCGGCCGCCCGTTGTCACCGTGCTCGGTCACGTGGATCACGGCAAAACGACCCTGCTCGATGCCATCCGCAATACCAACGTGGTAGCCGACGAATCCGGCGGCATTACCCAGCACATCGCCGCCTATCAGGTCAATGTCAACGGCGGCAAGATCACCTTTCTCGACACCCCGGGCCACGCTGCCTTTACAGCCATGCGCGCCCGCGGCGCTCAGGCCACCGATATCGCCATCCTGGTCGTGGCAGCCGATGACGGCGTCATGCCCCAGACTCGCGAAGCCATCGCCCATGCCCAGGCAGCACGGGTCCCCATCATTGTCGCCCTGAACAAAATCGACAAAGACAATGCCAATCCCGATCGGGTCAAACAACAGCTGGCCGACATGGGCCTGCAGCCCGAAGACTGGGGCGGTGACACCACCATCGTGCCCATCTCGGCTAAGAAACGCCTCAACATCGACGAGCTGCTGGAAAACGTGTTGCTACTCGCCGATGTGATGGATCTGCGCGCCAATCCTGAGGGCGAAGCTATCGGCACCGTGATCGAAGCCAATCAAGATCGGCACCTGGGCAATGTAGCCACCGTCCTGGTGCAGCGGGGCACCCTGCATCGCGGCGATTCCGTGGTCATCGGCCAGGTCTGGGGCCATGTCCGCAGCCTGATCAACGATCAGGGCGAGACCATCGAGGAAGCCACTCCCTCCATGCCCGTGATCATCACCGGCCTGCAGGGCCTTCCCGCGGCCGGCGATATCTTCCAGGTGGTGGAAAACGACAAGGTCGCCCGTCAGATCGCCCAGGAACGGGCTGACAAACTGCGTGCATCCCACAGCGAACGCAAGTCCCTGTCCCTGGAGGACCTATACGCCCAGATCAAGGCAGGTGCTGTCAAAGATCTCAATATCATCATCAAAGCCGACGTCCAGGGCTCATTGGAACCCATCGTCAGTTCGCTGAATGAACTCAGCAACGACGAGGTAAAGGTTCGCATCCTGCATCAAGACGTGGGCACCATCAGCGAATCCGATGTCATGCTGGCCGCAGCCAGCCGCGCCCTGATCCTGGGCTTCAATACCAAGGTCGACCCCGTCGCTCAGCGCCAGGCAGAGACCAACGGCGTTGACATCCATGTGTATAACGTCATCTACCAGCTCATCGACGATGTTGCCAAGGCCATGACCGGCATGCTCGAGCCGATATACGAAGAAAAGAAGATCGGCGAGGCCGAGGTGCGGGCCATCTTCCGCATCCGTGGACCGGGCCAGGTGTTGGGCTGCCTTGTGCGCGATGGCGTTGTGCGCCGTGATGCAATTGCCCGCGTGTTCCGCAACGGCACTGAATTGCACAAAGGCACCATCAGCAGCCTTAAGCGCTATCAGGAAGACGTGCCCGAAGTGCGTATGGGCTATGAATGTGGCCTGGCCATCGATGGCCTGAGCCATCCCAAAGAGGGCGACATCATCATGATCTACGAAATGGTGCGGGTGCGCTAATCCCTTCCCTGTCCCGGAGGCCCAGCCATGAGTCGCTCCTTCCGCAAAGAACGTCTAGAAGAAACATTACGTCGTGAGCTCGGTAGCATTCTCAGCTTCGAGCTTAAAGATCCCCGACTGGTCGATATCACCCTTAACGAAATAGAAGTTAGCTCTGACCTGCAAACTGCTCGCATCTACGTCAGTGTTCTGGAAGAAGATGTCGATGTAAAGCAGGTCAGACGGGCGCTCGAACATGCCCGTGGTTTTCTGCGCAGCACCCTGGCCGGCCGCCTGCAGGTGCGCCGGGTGCCGGAGCTGGTTTTCCGCGTCAGCCGCAGCGTAATCGAAGCCCAACGCATCGAAGCTCTGATTCAACAGCTTCCGCCGCCCTCCACCGAAATCAGCGACAGCATCGGAGAAGACATTGACTGAGTCCACAACCCCAACGCGGCCCCCGGCCGACCTGCTTGAAGCCCTCGAATTCTGCCGCCGTCCTCTGGTGATTGCTCACATCGCTCCGGATGGCGACGCTATCGGCAGCCTGTTGGCCCTGGGGCTCATGCTGCACCGTCTGGGCAAAGATCC
>JAJRXO010000415.1 GCA_024276255.1 Chloroflexota bacterium
CCGCGCCCCTATCCAACGGGCCTGTCCCAGATTGCTGACGGGCTTTAACCTCACCGCATCACGGATGACGTGAGCGCACGAGAACAAGCGCCCGGCGCATCCATGATGCGCCGAAGCCCTACAACCGCACGCCACACTGCACCCCCGCCCGAGGCTGAAGCCATCGGGCTACAAAACGGCGCCACCTCATCAAAGTTCAGGAATTTTACCGACAATAAGGCAGCCAATGAATGAATTCGTTGGCTACACCATAAAGTTGCGCTAAAGCGCACTGGTTGACTGGCGGCCGTGCGACACAACCGGTTTCAATCGGGTTTCCTCTGGTAGATGCCGAATTCATTCGCTGGCTCCCTTCCCTGAAACCGAGCGAAGCAAGGGTCGGGGGGAGGGTTAGTGAGGGGGTAAAACGTTGACACAGGAAAGCCGCCGTGCTATGGTTATCAAAACACCGCCGTTCACGACGTCCGCACAACACCTGCCATGAGCGATCCGCGTAAAGGCCTGGGTTCTGCCGGCGAACGCCTGGCCGCTACTTATCTGCAACAAAAAGGACTGACCATTCTGGCAACAAACTGGCGCTGCCCGCTGGGCGAAATCGATATCATAGCCCGCGAAGGCGATGTAGTGGCCGTGGTGGAGGTAAAAACACGACGGGGGCGAGCTGCCGGTACGCCCGAACAGGGCGTGACTCCGGCCAAACAGCAAAAACTGTGCCAACTGGCGCAGGCCTATATCGATCTCACTGGCTGGCAGGGCCTGGTGCGCATCGATGTGGTGGGGGTCGAGCTGGATCGGCAGGGCCACCTCCTGCGCATCAGTCATTGGCCCGAGGCGGTGCTATGCTGGTGAAACCCCTGCTGGTGCTGATGGGCCCCACGGCGGTGGGCAAGACGGCCGTCTCGCTGCACCTGGCACGGGCGCTGCCCGTCGAGATCATCTCCGCAGACTCGCGGCAGGTGTATAAGGGCATGGATATCGGCACGGCCAAGGCCACATCGGCAGAACAGGGCGTGGCCCCCCATCACCTCATCGATATCAAAAACCCGGATGAGACCCTGTCGCTAGGCGAATTCCTGGATATGGCCCGCGCCACCATCGACGCCATTCATGAGCGACAGAGGCTGCCGCTGGTGGTGGGCGGTACAGGACAATACGTGCGGGCGCTGGTGGAAGGCTGGCAAACGCCCCGCGTGCCACCGCAACCGGCGTTGCGGGCGGAGCTGGAGGCCTTTGTGCAGGAGAACGGCCACGCAGCCCTGCATGCCCGTCTGCACGAACTGGACCCGGCAGCCGCGGCCAGCATCGATGCCCGTAACGTGCGCCGCGTGATCAGGGCCATCGAGGTCACCCTGGTTTCCGGCCAGCCATTCAGCCTCCAGCAGCGCAAAGAACCGCCGCCATACACCATGCTGCAAATCGGCCTCACCCGTCCCCGCCCTTTGCTCTACGCCCGCGCCGATGCCCGCATCGAAGCAATGTTCGAGCAGGGCCTGGTAGAAGAGGTGCAGCGCCTGCTGGCGGCCGGTTACTCGCCCGACCAGCCCGCTTTTTCCAGCCTGGGCTATCGCGAGGTGATCGGCTATCTGAAGGGACAATACGATCTGGAGGAGGCCAAAACACTGCTACGACGGCACACCCGCCAGTACATCCGC
>JAJRXO010000416.1 GCA_024276255.1 Chloroflexota bacterium
ATCCTGAACGCCGAGCGCCTGCGCCTGCTCAAGCCCGGCGCTCGCCTGGTCAACACCTCCCGCGGGGGTGTTATCGATGAACAGGCTTTGCTGGCAGCCCTGAATGAAGGGCGCCTGGCCGGCGCCGCCCTCGATGTGTTCGACACTGAACCCTTGCCACCCGATTCGCCCTTGCGTCATCACCCCCGCCTGATCCTCACCCCCCACATCGGGGGCTCCACCACCGAGGCCCAGTATCAGGTGGCCATGGATGCGGCCAGCCAGGTAGTTGACGTCCTGCAGGGTCGTAGCGCCCGTTATGCCGTCAACGCCCCCCTTATCCCCTCCAGTGACATCGATTTCGTCATGCCTTTTGTGGGCCTGGTGGAAACGATGGGGCGTTTTCTCTATCAGTATCAGCCCATGCAGGTGGAACGGGTCGAACTCACCGTGCACGGTCCTCTGGCCGACTACAACACGCAGATCCTGCAAGCGGCAGCCCTGCGCGGCCTGTTGGCCATGGTCACCGAAGAACGTGTGAACGAAGTCAATCTCGACATCATTGCCCGGCGCCGCGGCATCATCATCAGCGAGCGCAAACAACGCCATCACTACGAGCGTTTCGAAAATATGGTCACCCTGCGCACAGTCGCTGGCGATCAGGCGGTGAGTGTGCGAGGCAGTATCCTGGGGGGCGAACCGTATATCGTGGCCATCGAAGATTCCTGGGTGGATTTTCTGGCCCGGGGGCACTTTTTCCTCTCCTGGCATCAGGATCGGCCGGGCGTGATTGGTGAAATCGGCACATTGCTGGGCCAGAACGACATCAACATCGCCTTTATGCACGTGGGGCGTGGCGGTCCTCGCCAGGACACGATCATGGTGCTCAATACCGATGAGCCCATCCCCGAGCATTTACAGCCGGAGTTGTGGCGTATCGTAGCCACGCATAAAGCCTGCACAATCACGCTCTAGGATGCGGCTCGTCCGCCGGCGCGCAGCCAGGCTCGTGCCAGACGGCGCATGCCATCCTGCACCATTTCAGGAGGGTGCAGGGCAAAGTTCAGGCGCAGATAATGGCTGTCGGCTGTGTCGCCGGCAAAGAAGAGATGTCCCGGCGCGAAAGTGAGACCCAATTCCAGGGCGTGCACATACACGGTGGTGGCACCGGGTCCATCGGGCGGAAGCCGCAGCCACACGAATAGTCCGCCCTGAGGATGTGACCAGATCGTACCGGAGGGCATGTATTGGCTCAGAGCCTTGTGCATGGCCTGCAAACGTCGGAGGTGCGCAACGCGCACCCGTTGCAGATGCAAAGTAAAGTCGCCGCTATGCAAATAGGCTGCCAGGGCGCGTTGTTGCAGCTCACCGGCGGCGATGTCCAGGGTCTGGTGGGCGGCGCTGAGGGCGGCGCGCAGTGATTTTGGGGCCCGCAAATAGCCAATCCGGGCGCCCGGCAACAGGCATTTGGAATAGCCGTTGACATAAATAATGTTGTCGTGAGGGCTCAGTGCCGCCAGCGGGGGTGGTGGGGGTTTTTGCAACCACAAATGCCGATACACATCATCTTCCAGGATCAGCAAGTCATGTTCAGCCGCCAGCTCTACCAGGTGCTGCCGTCGTGACAGCGACATGCAGGCGCCGGTGGGATTCTGATAAGTGGGGGTCAGGTAAAGCAGTCGGGGATGGTGCAGATGGATGAGTTGACGAACGTGTTCGGGGCAGATGCCGTCTTCATCGCTTTGCACCTGGTGCACGATAATGCCCGAACTGGCCAACAGATCGATGACATGCAGGTAGGTTGGATTCTCCAGCAGTACATGATCGCCCCGTCGCAGAATGGTGCGCAGGGTCAGGGCCAGGGCTTGTTCGGCTCCGCTGGTGATCAGCAGATGTTGTGGCTGTCCGGAAATGCCAAATGATTCCAGTTCGGCGCTGATGGCCTGGAGCAAGCCCGGGACCCCCTCGGCCGGGCCGTATTGCAGCACCTGCGGGCCAGCGCTGCGCAACACCTGGTTCAATGCCTGTCGATATGCTTCCGCGGGCAGCAGGTCGGTGGCGGGCATGCCCGGCGCAAAGGAGAGGATGTCAGGTCGGCGGGCCAGGCGCATCATCTCGCGATTGAACTGATGCGCACTCCAATCGTCGGGGTCGCGCAGGCTGGGCGGCGGAGGCAGGTCCTCGTCGGGTAGGG
>JAJRXO010000417.1 GCA_024276255.1 Chloroflexota bacterium
CTGGCGATTGTGGAGGAGGCCGACGCCACCCCGGAGCAAAAACGCATTCGCGAATTGAACGCCGGGGTGTATTGCTTTGATGCCGATTGGCTGTGGCCTGCGCTCGAGCGCATTGAGCCCAGCCCAAATAAGGGCGAATACTACCTCACCGACACCGTGGCCTTGGCTAACGCCGATGGTCATCAGGTGATCGCGGTGTGTACCGAGGATCGGGAAGCCGTGTTGGGTGTGAACACCAAGGTTCATCTGGCAGAAGCAGAGCAGGCGCTGCGGCGTCGCATCAATACAGCCTGGATGCAGGCTGGTGTGACCATGATTGATCCCCGCTGTACTTACATCTCGCCCGATGTCACCCTGGCGCCCGACGTGGAATTGTGGCCAGGTGTGCATCTCATTGGCCACACCGAGATCGGCGCCGGTTGTGTAATCGGCCCGGGAGCCATTCTTGAGAACGTACGGTTGGGGCCAGGTTGCCGTGTGGGACCTTATATTGTCCTGCGCGACGAACAGATTCCTCCCGAAACCGAGATCAATGAAAGCTGGCATGGGGGATGATTTTGCATTGGCCGCGGCTGATGCTATAGTTATGTCATTATGTTTTTCTTAACTCTGTTGCTTTCTGTCAAGGAGGTTTTACGAATCCGGTTATGGATGTTCCCTTAGGTTTGGGTATTGGTGCGTTGGTGGTGTCGTTATTATTGATGTGGTTGGTGGCATTGGCAGAGGTTTCGTTGGCCACCGTAAGCCGATCCCACGTGCGCGAGATGAGTGCGGCGGGCGTCACCTCGGCAGCGTTGATCGAATCGTTACTGAACAACGTGGAGCGCTTTTTGGGCGGGCTATTGGTGTGGCGAACGGTAGCAATCGGTGGCGCTACCGCCTCAGTTACATGGCTGGTGTGGCAGTTCAGCCGCAGCATTTCGCTAATGGTCTTTGCCTGGCTGGGTACCGGTTTCCTGTTGGTATTGCTCCAGGTTCTGGGCCGGTGGCTGGCCGTACAGCATCCTGTGGGCGTGGCCTTGCGCGTGGTACGCCCCATCCGCTGGCTCTTCGTGCTGGCAATGCCGTTGGTATGGCTGGTTTTGTTGCTGGCGCGACAGGCCGGCGCCCAGAATGGCTCCGATATCCGTAACATATTCCTCACTGAGGACGGTCTGCGTCTGCTGCTTAATTTCGGCGACGAGGAACGTTTTATCGAGGAGGAAGAACGGAAGATGATCAACAGTATCTTCCGTTTCAGAGAGACCACGGTCGAGGAAGTGATGGTGCCGCGGGTCGACGTGGTGGCCTTGGAAAAACATGCCAGCCTGGCCGAAGCCCTGGATATTATTGTAGACGCCGGTCATTCCCGCATTCCCGTGTACGATGATACCATCGACAAGATCATTGGTGTGTTATATGCAAAGGATCTGCTCACCTGCTTCCGCGATGGTACAACCGACAAGCCAATTACCGAGTTGATGCGCCAGCCCTACTTCGTTCCCGAATCGGCTATGGTTGATGATTTGCTGACCGATCTGCAATCCAAGAAAACGCATCTGGCGATTGTGGTCGATGAATACGGCGGCACCGCCGGCGTGGTCACCATCGAAGATCTGCTGGAAGAGATCGTGGGTGAAATCCAGGATGAATACGATTCTGAATTGCCGTTGTTGCAAAAAATCGGCGCCGGCATCTATGTGGCCAGTGGCCGTATCAATCTCGAAGAGCTCAACCGCGAGCTGGGTTTGCATCTCACCGACGAGGACGAAAGCAACACCCTGGCCGGGTTCATCTATTCCCGCCTGCAACGGGTTCCCGATCCTGGAGATACAGTGGATCTGGATCATGTCCATATCGAGGTGGCCAAGGTGGAAGATAACCGCATCGAGGAAGTGCAAATCGTCTTGGAGCAACGAGACACCGAAATTATGGCAAAAGAGGAGCAAGCATGAAAAACATCATCGATGAACAGGCCCTGGTGCAACGCGCCATGCAGGCGCGCAGCCGTGCCTATGCCCCTTATTCAAACTACACCGTCGGTGCGGCTGTGCTCAGTGAGGATGGCACTATTTTCGATGGCTGCAATATCGAAAATGCCACCTATCCGGCCACCGTCTGTGCCGAACGGGTGGCCATTTTCAAGGCCGTCTCCGAAGGCCGCCGCCAATTGCAGGCCATTGCCCTTGTCACCGAAAATGGCGGCAGCCCCTGTGGGATCTGTCGGCAGGTCATGCGGGAATTTGCCCCTGAGCTGGTAGTGCTGATTGCCGATAGCACTGGTGATTATCGTCGTACCACCCTGGCTGAATTGTTACCCGATTCCTTTGGCCCCGAGGATCTGCTGGACGCCTGATCGGGGCGGACGATGAACGCACTCCTCCGGCACGGTACTTTTTCACACCCTCTGGGCTAGGATCATGTCTCTCCACCGCCAACGATCGTACGCTACCCGCGCCCTGGTGCTGAAAAGGCGCGAACAGGGCGAGGCCGATCGTGTGATCACCGTGTTTACGCCCCAGCTGGGCAAGCGTACATATCTGGCGCGCGGCGTTCGCAAGTCGGCCAGTCGCAAGGCCGGGCACCTAGAACCCTTTACGCACGTGGCCTTGTATCTGGCCAAGGGCCGAGGGTGGGATATCATCACCCAGGCCGAGACGGTGACCAGCTTTCGCCAGTTGCGCGAGGACCTGGACCGCATGGCCCACGCCTATTATTTTTGCGAATTACTGGATGCCTTTACGCAGGAAGAGGACAGTCATCCCGAGTTATTTGATTTGCTGTTCAATGGTTTTCAGTATCTGCAAGACAGCGAGGATCTGGCGCTGACTGCACGCTGGTTCGAGCTGCATTTGTTGCGCCATAGCGGGTATCAGCCCCAGTTGTTTCATTGTGTGGAGTGCGGAGATCCCCTGCAACCCGTCATCAATTATTTCAGCTTGGAGCTGGGCGGTGTTTTATGCCCGCGACATGGCGAAGGCCGCAAGGGAGCCGAACCCATACAGGTGGGCACGCTGAAAGTGCTTCGTTATTTACAGGCACAGCCCTACAGTCGCATCAGTCATCTACGCTTACAGCCCTCGCGCATGCGCCAGGTACAAGCGGTGTTGGCAGCTCACATCCGTTATGTGCTGGAGCGCCAGCTGAAAAGCCCCCGTTTCATCGCTCAAATCTCATCTCCCCCACTGCCATGAAGATCTCCGAATATCAGGAATGGATCCGTCAATACGACGCCGAACGCGGTTTTGATCGCGTGCAACCCAGCCAGACCCTGGCCCATGCCCTGGAAGAACTGGGCGAAGTGGCCCGTGAAGTGCTTTTTCTGGAGGGGTATCGCGATGACGAGCATCCCGACGAACGCCGCCAGATCCTGGCCGAAGAACTCAGCGACACCTTTGTGTTTTTGTTCAAGCTGGCCAATCATTTTCAAATCGATATGGAAGCAGCGTTGAAGGCCGGGCAGCGAAAAGCTCATGAACGGTACAGTGTGGAAGAGGGGCGTTTGCTGACGGCGCGCTACCAGAAACGGCAACAACAGAGAACAACGGGTTCCTGAAATGAAAAACCTGCTCAAAGCGGGCAATTGGTGTAAAATAGACATTTACCAATCATCGAAGCGAAGGAATCATAACGCATGACATCCAAGACTGCCCTTACTTTTCAAGAGATGATCGCCCGACTGGAAGGATACTGGGCGCAACAAGGTTGCCTGATCTGGCAACCATATAGCGAGAAGGTCGGCGCCGGTACCGCCAATCCTGCCACCACCCTGCGGGTGCTGGGGCCCGAACCCTGGAACGTGGGCTACGTGGAGCCCAGCTATCGCCCCGACGATGGCCGCTTTGCCGAGAACCCCAATCGCATGCAAATGCACACCCAGTACCAGGTCATTCTCAAACCCGATCCGGGGGATCCTCAGCAACTCTTCCTGAACAGCCTGGCTGCTATTGGCATTGACTTGCAGGCGCATGATATCCGCTTTGTGGAGGATAACTGGGAATCGCCGGCCCTGGGCTCATGGGGGTTGGGCTGGGAAGTCTGGCTGGATGGCCTGGAGATCACGCAGTTTACCTATTTCCAGCAGGCCGGCGGGTTGGACCTGGACCCGGTGGCCGTAGAGATCACCTATGGCCTTGAGCGCATCGCCATGTTCCTGCAGGATGTGAAAGAAGTATGGGACCTGCAGTGGGACGCCACCCACACCTACGGCGATGTATTGAAAATGCCGGAGATCGAACACTGCGAATATGCCTTCAATGTCGCCGATGTCCAGCGTTTGCAGCAGCTCTACGAGCTGTATGAGGCGGAATTTGCCGCCGCCATCGCCCATGATCTGGTGATCCCCGCCTATGATTACGTACTCAAATGCTCACACACCTTCAACCTGCTCGATACTCGCGGGGCCGTGGGCGTGACCGAACGCGCCAATTACTTCCGTCGCATGCGTAACATGTCGCGGCAGGTGGCCGAAGCCTATATCGCCCAACGCCAGCGCCTGGAATTCCCCCTGCTGAAGGGCGACGGGGTAGATGGGGTGGGCGGCGAAGAGACAGAACGCAACCCGGAACCTCCCCGGGCCCTGACCGCGGCCGCCGCGGACCTGGTGCTGGAAATCGGCGTGGAAGAACTACCGCCAGCCGAATTGCGGAACGCCATCCAGCAATTGCAGCGGTTGGTGCCAGCGACGCTTACA
>JAJRXO010000418.1 GCA_024276255.1 Chloroflexota bacterium
AACTGGTCGCATCCAACGGTTTCCACTTGAATTCGGTCTTGGTCTTGGATAGCGCCCCGGCGTGGTCGGCCCGCTTCTGATCGAAGTATCCGATCAGGTCATCGAAGACATCCGTGCCGTTGGCCACCTTGACCTCGTATTTGACGCCCTTGTCGGTCAGTGCCGATGCTTTGTAGCCTTTGAGTGTGTCAACGAGCAGCATGTTGGCGGCGGAATCGGCGTTTTGCACTGCGTATTTGTGCTCGTACTTGAAGAATTCGGGGGCGACGGTGGGGTATGCGGCGGCAATGGTTGCCAATGCGGCCACGGCATCATCCTCATCAGCAGGGTCTAGTTTCTTGAACTGGATCTTGGTCTCATCCTGCTTGAATTCGGCCACGATCTCGCCTACGCCGGCGGAATCGCCCGCGGGCGGGTTCCATTTGATCTTGTCCTCTGCCACGCTCGTGGGGGCGCCGAAGTGAGCGGAGATGGTCGTGGATATGAACGCCGTCGCCTCGGCCGGTAACGGCGTGGGCTTCCACTTGCCTTCGAGCATGCCCTCCATGCTGACATTGGTTGGAGTCATGGCGGTTTGCACAGTGGCGTCCAGGGTGTTCAATTCAGCGAGGTAAGGCTGGATGTCAGCGGGTTGCGAGGCTCTGACCTCCACCTTGGCTTCTACTTTGCTGGCGACGGGTTCGGTCATCACGCCGCTGGCGGTGATAGCGACGTGATTATCTTTCACCGTGGCCAGGGCGTTGGCGGTCTTGTCAATGAGGTTGTCGAAGCTGGCGGGGAAGCCCTGGGCGGCATGTTCACCGTTGACCTCGAACTCCCACTTGGCGTCGCTGCTGGCCTGGGCCAGGCCCGTGTAATCGAGGGTTCCATCGAGGGCGACGGCATTGTCGACGCGGGTCATAGCGTCGGCCACAGCCCCGGTGGCGGCCAGATCAAATTGGAGCTCGGTAAAGTAGGGGAGGCTGGCCAGACGGTCATAGAGGTCGCCCATGCCCAGATGGCAGGCGCCGCAGGTCCCGGCCAGATTGTCGTTTTCGAGCATGACCGCGCTATGTTGCGCGCCCTCGGGCGTGCCAGGATGACAACTCCAGCAGGCAATGCTCTCGATCGGGTGTACGAGCTCCAGCGAGGGCGAACCGCCGATGCCATCGACAACGGCGTCTTGCATGGCTCGTACGGCCGCGAAGCTGGCTTCGTCCGTGATGATGGGTTTGCCTAGTTCATGTTTGATCTTCAGGAAGGTGGCGCTGCCGCTGGTGTGATCGATCGACAGGGCAAGGGCGACGCTGGTAAAGAGAAGCATCACCACAACGAGGATGAATAGTGCGCGTTTTTTCATGGTTCCTACCTCATCTTTGGGAATGGTTGGGGCGTGATAGGGGAGAGCGACATTGAGTGGTTTTTCTTCAGGCATCACCTCCTTCGGTCATCGTTGGGGTGGGTGCATGTCGTTGCCGGACAGCGTATTTCGGGCCAGACTGGCCTCACGCCGGTGTGCTTCGTAGATGGGACAGGAGTCGCATGAGAGATAGCGCTGACAGTGCCAGGCCTGACAATCGCCTCTGTCCCAACAGTTGTGGCCACTCTGGCGAAAAGGACAGCCTGGGCAGAAGGTGATGTTGAAATCCAGCAGGGCGAGCAGGGACCGTACGGATTCGTTGTCTACTTTCCAGAGCATCCAGCATCGTTGCATCGAGGGTTTGAATAGAAGTGAAAGAAGGGATTTTTGGTAACAAAAAAACGCCCGTCCCAGGTTTGTAAAACCTAAGATCAGGCGTGCGTCCACCTTTTCTCCAGAGCTTCAGCCAGACATCGCCGCCTCGGCTTTCAACGCCCTGAAGTTTCTATACAATTGGCTTCCCTCAGCCCGGCTATGACACCTTCGTCGATGCCACAGCGTTCCAGGATCGAGCGTGCAGAAGCGAGTATCAAAGGTCAAAGCGATCTTGTGACGAATCGCTCAACCATTGTCATTATATGCCCATCCGATGTTTTTGTCAAGGGTTTGGGCCGGATGTTGATTAGAACATTTTGTCCGCCAGTAACACCGCCTGGGCGATCTCGCTCATCTTCTTGCTCTCTGCCTGGCTGCGATCTCGCAGGATACGGAAAGCCTCCTCTTCATTGAGATGGCGGCGTTTCATCAAGATGCCTTTGGCTCGCTCCACCAGTTTGCGGTCTTCCAGCGCCTGCCGCAGATCGTCCACTTCTTTGTGCAGGAGCATCAGTTCGTTGAAGCGGGTTTGAGCCAGACGAATGGCGGGGCGCAGTTCCTGGGTGGAGACAGGTTTGACGAGGTAGGCGAAGATGCCCGCTTCCGTAGCCCGCTCCACCAGATCGTCGTCGCTGAAGGCTGTAAGCAGCAGCACGGGAATGGGATATTCGGTCATGATCTGTCGCGCCGCTTCGATGCCATCCAACTCGGGCATCTTAATATCGAGGATCGCCAACTCAGGGCGCACCCGCATGGCCAGCGACACCGCTTCGGTACCGGTGCTGGCTTCGGCCACGACCTGGTAGCCCAATTCCTCCAGCGCCGCTCGCAGGCGCATCACATGTAAACTCTCGTCATCGGCGATGAGAACCCGCGGTTGCGTCGGTGTCATTTGCGATCTCCTAAAGATAGAAACGAATGAGTGCGGAGGCTCCCTGTTCACTGCTGAAATCGAGGTTGCCGTCCAGGTCCTTTTCCACCAGGGCATGGGCAATGCGTAAGCCCAGCGTGTCGACCTGAAGCGGATCCAGGTCGGGCGGCAAGCCTACGCCGTTGTCGGCGACCTGCACTTGCACCAGGCCATCGTCAACATGAAAATCTACCCGGACGCGGCCTGTTTCTCTGCCAGGGAACGCGTGTTCCAGGGCATTGGTTACAAGCTCATTGAGGGCCAACACCAGAGAGGTTGCCTTTCCTGAGGGTAAGAGCACGGAGTCACCGATCACTTCGACTTCGATCTGTTGGCCGGGGGGCGACATGCTGCGAGCGGCGGCGGGGAATACACTTTGCGCGACCTCCTTTACATCGGTTAAACGGGTTTGTTCGACCGAGAGGAATTCGTGCACAGCGGCGATGGTCTTGATGCGGGCGATGCTATCCCGTAGGCTTTGTTCTGGTGTATGCTTTGATCCCTGCAGCAACTCTAGCTCCAGGAGATCGGCCACCGTCTGCAGGTTGTTTTTGATGCGATGGTGCATCTCTTGCACGAGCATCTCCAGGGTGTCGGCCTTCTGGCGGCTTTCTTCGTACAGGCGGGCGTTCTCATTGGCAACGCCCTGCAGGCGGTCCAGCATCTCGTTGAACACGCCGGAGATCTGGTGGAGATGGCGATCACCCTGGCGATCTGGCAAGCGTCGGCTGAGATCGCCGGCAGCGATCCGTTGTGCCGTGCGGGAGATGTCCTCCAGAGGTTGCGCGGCCAGCGCCACCAGCGGCGATCCGATCATGATGGCGATCAACACCACCAACAGGCCGCCGCCGATCATGATCAGCCGCACCTGAGCCAACAAGGCGTCGGCCCGATCCAATGGCATCGATAATTGCGCCACACCGTAGCTATCCTCATCGATGTGGATCCAGTGCAGCATCACCAGCCAGCGTCTACGCGGATCTTCGGGAATGTGGGTGATATAGTGAATATCTTTTTCGCCAGCGAGCGCGGCCGCGACAAGGTCCCTGCGCACGTCGCGTACAGCCTCATGTTTCTCATCCGGTTGGGCCAGAATCCGACCATTGTTGTCCATCAACATAACCAACGATTCCGGTCCCGACGCCAGCCAGCGCAGATAATCCACGGATTCCTCGTAACTCGCGCCTTCGTCCAGTTTCCCATGCAGCGTGCGGTTGATGGGCTTGGCCTTGTTCTTGAGAAAAATCAGGGCATCGTTCACCAGGTAGCGATCGAGGGCGACATACACGACTCCATACAATGCTGCCAGGAACGCCACCAGCAACAAGGTATAAAGCAAGGTAAGACGCCAGCGCAAAGAGAGTTCTTGCCACATGAGCGATGTACCCAAGATGAGAAATGGGACTTCTTATTATACTATCTCCCGGCCTCCATCGCACAATCCCCCCCTCAGCTTCACGATACGCCTTCCTCTCCCCGATGACGTCGTTTCCCTGGAACTGCGCCAGGGCGAGGCGCTGTTGGCCACCCTCGTGCGCAGCCCCCACGCGCCCACGGTCACGTTGCTCTTCCCGGCCTCCTCCCAGGCGTTGGCTAAGACCCTGACCATACGTTGGCAAAGCGCAGACGCGGGCGGATGCGGGCCCTGATCGCACTGCTTCTCGCGGGTGCAGTGTCTGGCTCAGCGGCCTGGGCTCCAGCGACGAGGACGGCGACTTGCTCAGCTATGTGTGGAGCGTGGTCGCACAACCGGAGGGGAGCCGGGCCTGGTTCAGCAACGCCGAGGCCGCCTCGACTTTATTCTTCGCTGATGCGAGCGGTGACTATGAGATCGAGCTACGGGTGCATGATGGTCGCGTGGCCGCCCGGCCCGACCGCGTTAGTGTGCATGTTCCCGACACCCTCGCCCTGAACGCCTGTCTCTATCTGCCCATGCAGTTCAGGCGGTAAAAATCGCCATGATCATGAATCCGCGCCGCTGCGTTCACCCCGCAGCCCTGGCCCCAACCGTCCCCCGGCGGACTACGTCTTCAGTGGCAAGGGCATGTTCGGCGAATTCCATGCACTGTGGCACCTCGTGGCGTCTGTATCTACCTCTGATTCTTCAAACGTCGATTTGACAGTATGCCAGAAAGGTGTATAATGCACATTACAATCTGCTCCTGCATACAGCAGCCAGAGGACCCCTTAAAGTGTCAACTCTATTCAATCATCTGCCAACTCGTAATGAACTGAATGTATCGACCTGCATCTGTCGCCAGCGGGGCGTTAAGCACCGCGGTCGATAGACAGGTTTTCTTCTGCTGAATAATAGAACCACTCGACCCGGTGCCTAGCACACCCGCGATTACCAGTGAATCTGGTGCGGGACAGGGTCGAGTTAGTTTTCCAGGCCTGGGACCCGTTCCCGGGCTTTTTGTATTTCACGCCTGCCCCGTCACCCTGTTCAGTTTCGTATTGGCCTTTTAGTTTGTAACGCAGTCACAAAAATGACACTTTCCTTCCCATGCACAACGTGAAACCTTTTATGCGCCACTTAATTCATTGCATCTGTATAGGGCGGAGGCAACCCACACCTCCTCTGCGGTAACCGGTATTGATGTCGGGCCGGCGAGGGAGCGAGGTGGGGAGTCTCCGCGCCGGATCTAGAGCAGGTGAACTGCTAGTTGTGGTATCCACTCGTCAGAGTCTCGAACAGGCGCAGTGGATTCAGATAGCATCACCTGCATCCCTGTGAACGATAATCGTCCACCAGCCATATCACCTCTGTGCCACAAGAGCGGTACAGGCGTAATCGGCGACCTGGGCGAGAGTTGCCATAGGGGATAGCAGCCTTTTTCTGCCCCGTCAGGCGGATTCCATATTCACTCCGAAGCATTATCAGCAACAACAGGAGAATCTCGATGACTGACAAACGTTTTCATATCGATCCCACCTGGGATACCGTACTCAACCGTAATTGTATTGAACGGCTCAAGCAGGAGAAAAGCCCGGAGGAGATCCTGCAGGAACTTCCCCGTCTTATCTCCTGTGGCTATGAAGATATTCCCGAAGAAGATATCGTGCGTATGCACTGGTGGGGCATCTTTCATGACAAGCCCAAGATCGGAAACTTCTGCATGCGCATTAAGAGCCCCGGCGGCATCTTGCAGCCCTGGCAGCTGCGCGGCCTGGGGGGACTATCCATTCGTTATGGCCAGAATTACCTAGAATTCACCACGCGCCAGAACGTCCAGCTTCACTGGTTGCGATTATCCATGCTGCCAAAGATCTTCGATCGTGTGCAGGAACTGGAACTGACGACCAAGGGAGGATGTGGTGACACCGTACGTAATATCACCGGCTGCCCTGTGGCCGGCCTGCACCCGGATGAGCTCTTTGATCCGACCCCCCTCCTGCTCCAGGCCGCCCGGCTTTTCGACGACATCCCCGAATACTCAAATCTGCCGCGCAAGCACAAGATCACCATCAGCGCCTGCCCGCAGTGGTGCACGGCGCCGGAGATCCACGGCCAGGCCTTGATCGCCACCCAGAAGGATGGACGAAATGGCTTTGCCCTGTGGATTGGCGGTGGTCTGGCATCCACACCCCGCCTGGCCAAACCCCTGGGCGTATTCATCGAACCCCAGGACGCCATCCCCGTGCTGCGCGCTGTTATCGATGAGTGGAGTAGCCAGAAGCGCTACCGCCTCAGTCGGGTCAAGTCGCGCATCAAGTTCATGATGGATGACTACGGACCGCAGGCATTCCGGGAACTGATCGAGGCGCGGCTGGGCCGTAAACTGGAGGACCTGCCGGAAGAGCCCCAGCCCCATCGCTCCCAGGGCAACCTCAGCCATCTCGGCATCCACCGCCAGAAACAACCGGGCCTGTATTTCGTGGGTTTCCCCGTTTTTGCCGGCTCCGTTAAGGGCGAACAACTGATGTCCATTGCCGATCTGCTGGAATCCTTTGCCGGAGATTTTCGTATCACACGGCAGCAAAACTTCATCCTCACCGGCATACCGGAGAAAGAGTTGAATCGTGTCCTGGCGGAAATGGCGGAACTGGGATTCACCCTCGTCACTTCGCCGCTGCGGGCCAACAGCATCGCCTGCACAGGCAATCCTCACTGCAACTATGCCCTTGTGAACACCAAGGAGGGGCTGCAAACCCTCCTCGATCATCTGGAAAAGGTCTTTGGCCCGACGATCATGCAGCGTCTGCGCCTGGGCATCTACCTGGATGGCTGCCCCCATGCCTGCGCCCATCACTGGGTGGGCGACATCGGTCTCCAGGGCACATCCCTACGCCAGAGCGGCAGCGACGGCGGCAAAGTCGAGGCCTACGACATTTATCTGCGCGGTGGCCTGGGCCGCCAGGCCGCGATCGCCCGCCCGGTCATCCGCCGTGTCCCTGCTACCGAAATACACTTTTACGTGGAGCGACTGATTCGCGCCTACCTCGCCGAACAGCAGGACGACGAATCCATTCAGAGTTTCTTCAACCGGCACAGCAATGAGGAACTCATCGCTATCGCAGCCGGTGAGGTCACTGCTTCCCCCGCCTGAACGGAGAGCACTCCCCAGGAGGATAATCATAATGTACACTGAACATGATTGGTTGGATGAATACGAGGCCGGTGAACTGGCCGTGGAATTTGATACAGAACCCCCTCAGGCTGTCCTTGAATGGGTGCTGGCACGCTGGCATCCCCGCATCGCCATCTGCACCAGCTTTCAGGCCGAGGGGATGGTTATCCTGGACATGGCCTGGCGTATCAATCCCAACATACGGGTCTTCACCGTCGATACGGGCCGCTTGCCCCAGGAAAGCTACGACATCATCGAGGCAGTGCGGGATCACTACAACATCAATGTCGAAGTCTACTTCCCCGATGCCGCTCAGATACAAAATATGGTGCGCCTGTATGGCCCCAATCTCTTTTACAAGTCGGTCGAAGCGCGGCTGCTGTGCTGCAAGTTGCGCAAAGTCGAGCCCCTGCGAGGGGTGTTGGATGAGCTGGATGCCTGGATTACAGGATTGCGGCGGGATCAATGGGCCAGCCGCGCCAGCATCCGCAAGATCGAGATCGACCACGATCATGGCGGCCTGGCCAAGATCAGCCCCCTGGCTGACTGGACCCACGACGAGGTCTGGGAGTACATCCGCAGCCACGACGTTCCCTATCATAAGCTCTACGACAAGGGCTACACCAGCATCGGCTGCACGCCATGCACGCGGCTGACCAAGCCCGGCGAGGATATGCGCGCCGGTCGTTGGTGGTGGGAAAAGAATGCCCCCAAGGAGTGCGGCATTCATTGCCCGCTGGAGACCGGCGGCTTCGAACACGATCTGGATGCCCTGTTGGGACGCGGGCAGGAGAGTGTCTCCGAAGCCGTGTCCCTCGGGAACAGCAAGGCCAATGGTCATGCAGATCGATCGCTTCCGCCGCGGGTAGGCTGATATGCGTTGCTATCCCGTATGCCTGAATTTGCAGGACCGCCGCTGCATCGTAATCGGTGGCGGTCCTGTCGCTGAAGGCAAAGTCCAGGCGTTGCTGGCAGCCGGGGCGCAGGCCACTGTCATCTCACCCCGCCTGAATGACGGCCTCCGAAAACTGGCTGATCAGGATCGCATCGTCCACGTTGCCCGTGAATACCGGCCCGGTGATCTGTCTGGTAGTTTCCTGGCCATTAGCGCTACCGATGATCAGGCCGTGAACGAGCGGGTCTGGCAGGAAGCGAATGAGCGAGGCATCCTTATCAATGTCGTGGATGCCCCCGCCCGATGCACATTCATCATGCCGGCAGTCGTGCGCCGGGGAGACCTGACCGTGGCGATTTCCACGGGGGGCAAGGCCCCGGCGCTGGCCGTCCGTCTCCGTGAACAGTTGGAGCGTCTAATCGGCCCCGAGTACGCTGGTTTTTTGGAACTGGCCGGGACCTTGCGCCTCCCTCTGGCGAAAAGATTTCCCGATCCTGCGCAGCGCCGGGCATTGTGGTATCGCCTGGTCGACTCGGATGTGCTGGAGCTGTTGCGCCGCGGTGATAAGGCAGCGGCACGACGACGCATGACAGAGATCACTGGTTTAGCGTTGGAGGATTTTGACTATGTTGACTCACTTTAGCCCGACAGGCTCGGGCATTGTATACCTGATCGGCGCTGGACCGGGCGATCCCGATCTGATCACCGTGCGCGGGCGGGACTGCCTGCGCCAGGCCGATGTCGTCGTCTACGACCGGCTGGTGAATAAGGCCCTGCTGGCAGAAGCGCCGCCAGATGCTGAGCGTATCTTCGCCGGCAAGAAGCCCGGTCATCACAGTATGAGCCAGGAAGCGATCAATCGCCTTCTCATCGACCGGGCCCGTGCCGGGCAGGTGGTGGTGCGCCTCAAGGGCGGTGATCCATTTGTCTTCGGTCGGGGCGGCGAGGAGGCCGCTGCCTGCGCGGCCGCCGGCGTGCGCTGGGAAGTGATTCCCGGCGTCACCAGCGCCGTCGCTGTGCCCACTGCCGCCGGCATCCCTGTGACTTTCCGCGATGTCTCGGGAACTTTTGCCATCGTCACTGCCCATCGCGCGAGTGACAGGAATAAGTTAAACTGGCCGGCGCTGGCGCAGATGGATACGTTGGTCGTGCTCATGGGCGTAAGGCGCCTTCCTGATGTCGTCGCTGGGCTCATCGCGGCGGGGCGCGCGGCCGACACGCCCGTCGCTATCATCGAGCGCGGGACACAGGTGGATGAGCGCGTGACCATTGGCACCCTCGCCGATATCGTGCAACAGGCCCGCGCGGTCGGCGTTCGCTCGCCAGCTACCATCGTCATCGGCGAAGTGGTGCGCCTGCGTGAGGAACTGCGGGGGATCGCGATCCAGCCGGCAATGGGGTTTGAACTCTGCGATACCCTGCCAGCGCCGATCAAGGCTGATGTTGTCTTCTGATCGGGGGCGAAGGCGTCTGGGGTACTGTCCTCGGCCGTGATATTTGCCCTGGCTGCGAAAGGTGCATATAATATCATTGTATGCTGATATAATGATATTGTGATAAGGAGACTATCATGCAACTTGTCAATCCCGACAGCAGCGGGCTGGCCGTCAAAGCCAAATTCTTCCGCGGCTTCAGCGATCCCTCGCGCTTGAGCATCATCGAGGCCCTGCGTGACGGCCCTCACACAGTGGGCGAGATCATCGCTGCCACCGGCCTCTCCCAGTCCAATGTGTCCAATCATCTGGGCTGCCTGCGCGGCTGCGGCTTGGTAGTGGCGGAGCGCGACGGCCGTTTCATGACCTACCACCTCAGCGACGATCGTGTAGGCGACATCCTGGCTCTGGCCGAATCATTGCTGGCCGACGTGGCGCGCGGCGTCTATGAATGCACCCGCTACAATGTGCCCCGGGCAGGTGAGGGGAAGAAGGACAGGCAGTCATGACTCAACACTTACCTGCACTGGAGTTGCGTCTTGCGAATCTCGATTGCGAGCACGACGCCGCGGCCATCGAACGGGGACTCGCTGGCTGCGACGGGCTGCAAGCTGTGAAGGTCTACCCCCGATCGGCCAAGGTGGTGTTGACGTACGACCCCACCGTCATCGACGAGCTGGCGCTGAAAGCAAGGTTGGAAGCATTGGGCTTTCCCCCGCAGGCGGGATTGAGCATGCCCGCACCGCCCAAACCATGGCGCAATTCCGAGGTGCTGACATCGCTGGCTTCGGGTTTGCTCCTGCTGGGGGGCTGGCTATTGGGCCTGGCCGGGCAGCCGGAACTGGTCTCGGCCGCGTTTTATTTACTTTCTATGCTCCTCGGCGGCTACCGTTTTGGTCGCGAAGCCCTCGAAGAACTGGTCTTCGAACGGGAGATCGGCATCGAGCTGCTGATGGTGGTGGCCGCAGTAGTGGCTGCGCTCATGGGGCAAGTGGCGGAAGGGGCGATGCTGGTTTTCCTTTACTCGATCAGCGAGGCGGCTGAAGGCTATACTGAGGAGAAAACCCGTTCCGCGGTGCGCGCACTCATGGAACTGGCGCCGAAGATCGCTCTCGTACGCCGAGATGGTCGGGAGATCGAAATCCCGGCTGCAGAGATCGCGGTGGGCGAGGTGTTCATCGTCAAGCCCGGCCAGTCCCTTCCCACAGACGGCATCATCCTCAACGGTAGCACCAGCATCGATGAGTCGCCAATCACGGGGGAGAGCGCCCCTGTGGAAAAGAAGCCGGGTGCTCCGGTATTTGCCGGCAGTCTCAACGGCGCCGGTGCTATTGAGGTGAAAGCCACCAAAGCCTTCGCCGATAACACGATCTCGCGCATCATCCAGATGGTGGAGGAGGCGCAGGAGCGCAAGGGCAAGAGCCAGCGCTTCATTGAACGTTTTGGCCAGCGCTATAGCCCCCTTGTCCTGCTTCTCGGTATCCTCATTGCCATCATTCCTCCACTGTTATTGGGCTCCGATTGGACGACATGGATCACGCGGGCCACGGTGTTCATCGTCGCCGCCGCGCCCTGCGCCCTGGTCATCTCCATCCTCATTACGCTGGTGGCGACGCTGGGGACGGGCGCCCGCAACGGCGTAATGATCAAGGGCGGCGTCTACGTGGAGGAATTGGCCAAAGTGCAGGTGGTGGCTTTGGACAAGACGGGAACCATCACCGAAGGCCGGCCTGAGGTGACCGATGTTTTGATTTCGGATTTGGGATTGCGGATTGCGGATTTGTCCCGTCAGTCTGCGGACGACGATCCGCAGGCGGGGGTGCTTCGACTGGCGGCGGCGGTGGAGAGCCGCAGTGAGCACCCACTGGCCCGCGCCATCACGCGGGCGGCAATGACCCGACAGGTGCCCGCGCCCGCCGTGACTGATTTTCAGGCGCTACAGGGCGCCGGGGCTGTGGGGCAGGTGGAAGGGCGTTCGGTTGTCGTGGGGAGCCCCGTTCTGTTTGCAGAAGTGCTGGCAAGCGAGAATGAGCTTCAGAAACAGGTCCTGCG
>JAJRXO010000419.1 GCA_024276255.1 Chloroflexota bacterium
AAAAAGACCGATAGGATCGCCTTCAAGAATAACCCAGGTTTACTCGCCCGATTACGAATCCGCCCGACAACACAGCTTATTTTCGTCCTTATTGGCGTTCAGCCATTCATGGCGTCTGTTCAGGCATCCGCCGAGGGGGCCAGGGGCGCCTGGCTGATATCCGCCTCGATGAAGATCTCGCCCCCCTCCAGATACCGTTTTACGGGATAGGGGCTTTCGTGCAACAGCCGCAGCACCGGCCGGTTTTGCGCCTGCACAACGGCCACGAGGCGCCGAATCCCTGCAGCCCGCGCCCGCCGGGCCAGCATCTGCAGCAAACCGGCGCCAATACCCTGCTTCTGCATGTCGTCCCGCACGGTCACCGCCACCTCGGCCGCATCCTCGCTGATCTTGACATAGCGGGCGCCCCCCACCGCCACGTCTTGTCTTTCCGGTAAATCGGCAAACGCCAACAAACCAAAGCCTTGATTGATGGTAACATCCACAATATCGGCCGCCATCTTTGCCAAGAGCTCTTCATTCAACTGATCCATGGGCTCGTGAAAACGCATATAGATGCTGTCGGGGCTGAGGTGACGAAAGATATCGATCAGATGCGGCTCATCCCCGCGCATCAGAGGCCGCACCCGCAGGCGGAGGCCGGAATGAGTTTTGAGGATGTACATTCGGGGTTGGGCAATCATAAAAAGGTAAACCGGGAAACAAGTAGACCAGGAAATCAGGCCGGTCGGGGATGGCGCCGCCTCATCCCAGTCTTACGGATGTCCTGGACTACAAACGATCATTGCTCGCTGAGTTGATGAAAACCAGGTTGACGATGCGTGGATATTCACAAATCGTAAACTACTGGTAGCGAATCAAGTGCAGCCACTAACGCGCTGCGTCATCAATTGCTGATCGTAACATGTCTGGCGAGGGCTGGCAAGGAAATGTTTCATGGCAATAAAACGGCATCGCCGTTGAAACGGCTTTCCTTCATGGCCAGTAGCACCTCATTGGCTTCGGCCAGGGGAAAGGTAGTTACATCGGTATGGATGGGGATTTCGGCAGCCAGGGCCAGCAATTCGCGTACGTCCTCGCGCGTACTGTTGGCCACGCTGCGCAAGGTGCGTTCGCCGTAGAGCAGGGCGTAGGGCATTTCGGGGATGGCAGACATATGAATGCCAGCCAATGCGATCGTGCCCCCGCGGCTGAGGACACGAAGGGCCTTGGGGATCAGTTCGCCGGCCGGGGCAAAGATGATGGCCGCGTCCAGCAGCTCTGGCGGTTGGTCATCCGCGGTGCCCACCCAGGCAGCTCCCAGCGCCCGCGCGTGTTCCTGATGCCCGGGACTGCGGGTAAAGACATAGACCTGACACCCCCAATAACGGGCGATCTGGATGGTGATGTGGGCGGAATTGCCAAACCCATAAAGACCCAGGGTTTCACCATCCTGCACCTGCGATAATTTCAGCGCCCGGTAGCCGATCACACCGCCGCATAATAGCGGTGTGGCTTCGGCGTCATTCAGAGCCACAGGTAGCTGATAGGCAAATTCCTCATCCACCACCATGGCCTCAGCATAGCCGCCATTGGCATGGTAGCCGGTAAATTCAGCCTGCTCACACAGGTTTTCGCGTCCCGAACGGCAAAACTTGCACTGGCCGCACGTGCGGTACAGCCACACCGTGCCCGCCCGATCGCCAATGGCAAAGGTTTTCACCTCCTCCCCCACCATGTCGACCACACCCACAACCTGATGCCCCGGCACAATCGGCTGCCGCGGCAATTCAATGTCGCCCTCCACCTCATGCAGGTCCGTGTGGCACACGCCGCAGGCCGATACGCGGATGAGAATCTGGCGGGGGCCGGGTTGGGGCAGGGGAAGATCGACCAGCTGCAGGGGAGCCGAACGCACATCCGCCGGTTGATATAAAAGTTGCGCTTTCATCATTACACACTCCGATCACGGAAATGAGGAGATAGTCTAACGTCGGGGAAAAGCAGGGAGCAGAAGCGGGGTCAACCCCATCATAGCAAGAAACGCCCGTGCCGACAATGACCATGGTCATCCTGTCGACTTTGCCATTGTCGCTTTCTCGTGTACCATCATACCAGTCTTCATTCATCATGCTGCAAAGGATATCCCCATGCGCCAATCATTCGATGTCTTGCTGTTGCTGGCCCTGTTGATCGCCCGCCTGCGCATCAACAGCTTTGCCGAGGCAAGTCTCTTCGAGCATTTTCAAAATGTCAGTCGCCATCCCTGGATGGGCGGCCTGCTGCCGACCGGCGCAGTCGATGCCTTTGGCCCCTGGATGGGCGACCCGGTGTTTTTGTTGCTGGCAGCTTTCAGCGTGCTGTGCTTTATCCTCTATGCTCTGACTGATGCTCTGATCATCAGCCCTCAGCGCCGCCTGCGCCTGAAATGGCTGCTGCTGGGGTTGATCCTGGCAGCGCAGCTTTTCCTGCCGGCGCTGAAAATGACCCTGTTGCGCCACGATAATTTACCCCAATCGTATAGTCATGATGGCGGCGTCATTCAAACCGAGATCACCATTGACTATTTCCTCAACGGCCGCAACCCTTACAGCGAGTCCTATGCCGACACGCCCATGGCCGAATGGGGCTTCCCCCAATTCCGCACGGCCCTCGAACATTATCCCTATCTGCCGGCCACTTTCGTGCTGTCTGCGCCGTTCAAGCTGATATCGCAGGCTTTATGGGGCTGGTATGATCAACGCTTCGCCTATTTGCTGCTCTTTGCCCTGGCTTTGATCCTCAGCGCCTGGCAGATGCGAGCGCGGCCGCGCCATGCCCTGCAACTGACCATGTTGCTGGGACTGAATCCCATCATGGGGCTGGATTTGATCTTCGGGCAAAACGACAGCTTCGTCCTGACCTGGGTCATTCTCAGCTTATGGTTCCTCGCCCGCAAGCGGCCGCTGGCCAGCGCCCTGTTCATGGGCGTGGCCTGGGCATCCAAACCCACGGCCTGGTTCATGGCGCCGTTCTGGCTGCTGGCATTGTGGGGCGATGCTCCTTTCTCGCGGCAGCAACTGCGCGCGCAGGCATCGCGCCTGGCCCGGCCGCTGGCCGTGGCCGGTGGCGTATTCGCCCTGTTCGTGCTTCCTTATGCCATCTGGGATCTGAATGCTCTGATCGACGATGTCTGGCGCTGGGCGGCCGGCACCGCGGTCGTGCACTATCAGATCTGGGGCTGGGGCTTTGCCAACTTCGTGCTGGCCAGCGGCGCCCTTGCCGACCGCTTCGCCTACTGGCCTTTCTGGATCCCGGAACTGATCTTCAGCCTGCCATTATTGATTATCCTGTTATTCAAACAACGTCAACACAATACCGTGGGCCAGATCTATTGGAATGGCGCCATGCTGCTGCTGGTCTTTTCCTTTTTCTCACGCTTTCTCAACGAAAACTATCTGGGCTACGTTCTGGCGTTGTTCGTGCTGGCTTACTATCTGCAAGAAGAAAAAGGGGACTGACCTCGGTCAAAGATCAGTCCCCAGTGGATTTATACCGGCGCAGCGGTGGTCTCGCCGAGCAAATCGAGCGTCTGAGTGCGTTCCCGGCGGAATTGACGGGTGTACAGACGATAGTAGTGCCCTTTCTGCCGGATCAACTCGGCATGGGAGCCCATCTCTTTGATGCGCCCATCCTCAATGACAATGATGCGATCCGCGCGTTTGATGGTGGACAGGCGATGCGCGACCACAAAACTGGTGCGATCCCGCATCATGCGTTCCATCCCCTGCTGAATCAGGGCTTCGGTGATGGTATCCACCGAGCTGGTGGCTTCATCCATGATGAAGATGTCGGGATCGGCCAGAACGGCTCGCGCCAGGCTGACGAGCTGCTTTTGCCCGACCGATAGCAACACCCCGCCTTCGCCCACCTCTTCATCATAGCCGTGTTGCAGGTGGATGATGAATTCATGGGCGCCGGTGAGGCGCGCCGCGGCCTCCACGTCAGCATCGCTGGCATCCAGGCGACCATAACGGATATTCTCGCGGATCGTGCCCGAGAAGAGGTGCGGTGACTGCAAGACAATCCCCAGGCGGGAGTGGATGCTGTGCAACGAAAGCTGCGTGTAATCGCGACCCGCAATGCGGATGACGCCCTTGCAGGGTTCGTAAAAACGACACAGCAAATTGATGATCGTTGATTTTCCGCCGCCGGTGGGGCCGACAAGGGCGATCGTTTCTCCCTCGCGCACATGCAACGAGAAATCCTGCAACACAGGCTTGTTTTCCTCGTAGTAAAAATCCACGTGCTCAAAGATGATATCGCCGCGAATCGAGTCCACGCTCGCGGCCTGGGGCCGATCATGCACTTCGGGAACGGCATCCATCAGCGAAAACACGCGTTCACCCGAGGCAATGGCATGTTGGGTCTCGGCATACACACGGGCAATGTCCTGGATCGGCCACATCATGAATGTGACATACGAGATGAAGGCCTGGATGCCGCCCACGGTGATGCCTCCGTATCTGGCCTGCAAGCCCCCTGCCACTACAATGCTGCCGATGGCCAGGGCGCTGATGAGCTGCACCACAGGCAGGAATAGGGCTGAAAGCATGGCCGCCCGATAGCCCGCTTGATAGCGATCATCCGAAAGGTCAATGAATTCATTGAGATTCTGCGGTTCGCGGCCCAGAGCCTTGACCACGCGCACGCCGGTGATGTTTTCGTTATACGAACCTGTGATCTTCGAGTTCAATTTGCGCACCAGGCGGAATTGCACGAGGATGCGTTTCTTGAACTGTACGGCCACCATCAGCAGGATGGGCAGAGCCATAAACACGATCAGGGCCATGCGCCAATTGATGATGGTCATGAAATAGATGGCCGAGAGGATATTGGCCAAACCCCACACCATGTCGAGCAGGCCCCAGCTGACGAGCCAGCCCAGGCGTTCCACATCGGAAGTAAGGCGCGACATGATCCAGCCTATGGGTGTGCGATCGAAATAGGCGAACGAGAGATCCTGCAGATGATTGAATAGCTTTTTGCGCACGTCGTATTGCACGCGCTCACCCAGAACGCCTGCGGCATAAATGAAGCCGAACACGGCCCCCGATTGCAGCAGGATCAAAGCGCCATATTGCGTGGCAATGCGCAGCAGCGCGGCCTGGTTGCGCGCCACAATGCCCTCGTCGATCATGCGCTTGCTGAGGAAAGTAAAATACGAATCCAGGAACGACACCAAAGCGATGGCGATCAGAAAAGCGACCACCGTTCGCCAATGCGGTTTGGCCTGGGCCAAAATGCGCATAAAGGTGCGTCCATTAAACTGCGTTGTAAATTCTTCTTCGTTGAATTCTATGGGATCAGTCATAAGTCAAGCTGAGAAGAGAGGTGGCTCAGTCCACAGAAGATTCGAGTTCGTCAGCCAGTTCTTCTTCGATCCGGGCCTGCATTTCATAGATGCGGCGGTACGGGCCCGCTTCAGCCATCAGCGAGGCATGATCGCCGCGTTGAATGATGCGACCCTTGTCCATGACCAGGATCTGGTCGGCGTTCATCACACTCTGGATGCGATGAGCAATGATAAAGGTGGTGCGACCGGCCATCAGCCGCCGCAGGGCCGCCCGGATATCGCCCTCGGTCTCCGGATCGACCGAGGATGTGGCATCGTCGAGGATGAGAATGCGAGGATCGCGCAGCAGGGCGCGGGCAATGGCGATGCGTTGCTTCTGCCCACCCGACAGGGTGACCCCGCGCTCGCCCACCAGCGTGTTGTAGCCATCGGGGAAGCTCAGGATCACATCGTGAATGGCTGCGGCGCGGGCCGCGGCAAACACTTCTTCATCAGAAATGCGCCGGCCCACGCCATAGGCGATGTTCTCGCGAATCGTACGCGAAAATAGGAAGGGCTCCTGTTCCACGATGCCGATCTGGCTGCGCAGATATTGCCGCGGATAGCGTTTGAGCTCGACGCCGTCCAGCGTGATGCTGCCGGCCGTGTAATCGTAAAAACGCGGCAGCAGATTCACCAGCGAGGTCTTGCCTGAACCGGTGGAGCCCAGCAAAGCCACACTCTGGCCGGGCAGGCAGTGAAAACTGATGTCGTCGAGCACGGGCTGACCTTCTTCGTAGGCGAAGGACACGTGATCAAACACGATCTCACCCCGGTAGGGACCCTGGGGTTGATAATCTCCAACATCCAGCGCCTCGCGTTCCTCTTTCACGATCTCGGCCACGCGATTGTACGAGACCAGACCGGTCGACATCTGCACAATCAGGCGGCCCAGATTACGCATGGGCCAGATAATCCAGATCACCATGCCGGAGTATGCCATATACGTGCCCACCGTGATCTCGCCCCGGATGGCCATGATCGCGCCCAGCACAAAGCCGCCCAGCATCTGCGCCCCGGCCAGGATATCGGAACTGGGCCAGTAGAGCGAGTGCATGAACAGCAAGTGGCGACCGCGCAGGAACTTCTCCCAGTTGTCCTCCTCAAACTTCTGGCGCTCGAAGTCCTGCCTGGCGAAGGCCTTGACAACCCTTACGCCCGACAGGTTTTCCTGCAGGGTGGTGGATAGGCGGGCCTCCTGCTCCTGATAGGCCTGATAGCGTTTTGATACCTTGCCGAAGAAGAAGTAGGAGATGATCACCAGCACGGGCACCACCAGCACCGAACGCCAGGCCAGCGACCAATTAAGTTTGGCGATGGCGATAAAGTTGACGATAAACAGCACCACGATTCGGCCCAGGCCGATGGCCTGATCGGCAAAGAAACGCCGTACGGCCTCCACATCTGAAGTGGCGCGCTGAATCAGCTCACCGGTCTGGATTTTGTCATGATACGAGAAGGACAGGCGTTGAATATGATCGTAGAGATAGTTGCGCATGCGCAGGGCTGTCCCTTCGGCGGTCTTGGCAGCCAGCCAGCCGCTCAAGAAAGTAAAACCGCTTTCCAGCAGAGCCAGCCCGACAAAGCCCAGCCCTACCAGAATCAACTTCGACAGGGGCGCATTCGTGCCCAACACTTTGTCAATGAAATAACGCAGCAACAGATAGGTCGCGGTTTTCGATATGGCGGCAATGCCCAGGCTGAGCGTTGCCATCACATAAATCAAACGGAAACCAGTCATCATTTTCCACAGGCCCTGCAATCGGTTGGGCGCCAGAGCCTGTTTGAGATCAAAGGTCGCTACATCAGATGAGATAGTCATAGGAAATCACGATGATGAAGGAAACGGAATTTCAGAGAGCATGCTTTGGCAGCCAGGGCCCCCGCGCGGAGGACTGACTGACGACGATTCGTTGTGAGTTTGGCAAAATTTGTTTTCTAACCCCACCTTTGATTCTATCTCACACAGTCCGAATCACTGGGGTATGCATCAGCAAATGGTCATCGTAGTACCCGAAAAAAATAAGCGAGAATTAAGCGAGACAGGATAGAACAACGGCAAACATCGGCTATTGTACACCACAAACCGAAAAAACTGATAATTCTCTTTCGAATTTCTGCGAGCCCCAGCGCATTCAGCATTCCCCAACTCACTCCGAAAGGGAGGGTTGGGGCGAAACACATCACCCCAACCCCCGTATTGGCTATTGGCGATGCTTCTCCACCATGGCCACGACCTCGGGGAAATCGATGCCCAGGCGTTGCAGGGTTTCAAGCGTGGGAATGCCATTGCTATCCCAGGCCCGGCGTTTGTACACCGCGTCCATGAGTTGTTCGTAGCGTTGCAGGCGATACCGGCGAAGGGCAGTCATCTTTTCGGTAGTGCTCATGCCCCGGGGATCCACGCCCGCCTCATCCTGTAATTGTTTGTCGTAACGCTCGGCCCGTGATTCATATTCCTCAATCGTCACCGGTCCCATGGCCCGGTAGGGAGGATGATCATGCTCACGGGTGCCGAAGCCCATACGCAGATTGAATACGCGCTGGAAATTGTACACGCGCTCCGATTGTAGAATGAGATCGTCCGCCGTGGCGGTATTGCCCGTGGTGCCCTCGTACA
>JAJRXO010000420.1 GCA_024276255.1 Chloroflexota bacterium
CTCGCGGGGTGATACGGTTGTATCGCCGCGCTTAATGCCGGGTAAATGACGCAAAGAAAGGGGCGAAAAATCTTTCGCCCCTTTCTTTTTGCAATCAGCCGGCGTGTATGGAGCGGCGGCGAAGTTCGGGGGGGATATAAGCGCGGCCGTAAAGCATGCAGAGCTCGGCCAGGCCGGCCTGAATGCCATCATCTAGCTGTTCGGGCACAAAGCGCCAGCTCCAGTTACCCGCAGCTACCGAGGGGGTGTTCATACGCGCTTCCGAACCCAGGTTCATGCAGTCCTGCATGGGGATAATGGCGAGGTTGGCGCATGACATCATGGCCAGTCGGATCAGATCCCAGGCGATGTCGGAGCCATCCACCCGACAGTAACGTCGAACATGGTCGCGTTCGTATTCGGTGGCCGTGGCATACCAGCCGCGAGTGGTATCGTTGTCGTGGGTGCCGGTATATACCACGCAGTTGCGGACATAGTTGTGGGGCAGGAATGGATCATGGCTGTCGCTGTTCCAGGCGAATTGCAGCACTTTCATGCCGGGGAATTGATAATGATCGCGCAGGGCGTAAACACCCGCATCCGGAGCGCCGAGATCTTCGGCTATCAGCGGTAACTGCCCCAGTTCACTGATGACAGCATCGAAAAAGTCCTGGCGCGGGCCATCGACCCAACGGCCATTGATGGCCGTGGTGGCATCGCCGGGTACCTCCCAGTAATTGTAAAACCCGCGGAAATGATCGATGCGCATGAGATCGAACAGGCGCATGTTGTTGCGGAAACGATCGATCCACCAGCGATAGCCTTGCTCGGCCAGGCGCTGCCAGTTGTATAGGGGGTTGCCCCATAATTGGCCCGTGGGTGAGAAGTAGTCGGGGGGTACGCCGGCCACCACGACAGGCTGACCCTGATCGTCGAAATGGAAGAGATGGCGATTGCCCCAGGCGTCAACGCTGTCCATGGCCACGTAAATGGGAATATCGCCGATGAGCTGTAGATGGTGCTCGTTGGCATAGTTGTGCAGGGCCTGCCACTGGCTGAAGAAGATCCACTGCTGAAATTTATGGAACTCGATCTGATCGTGCAGGCGCTCACGGGCAGCGCTCATGGCGTCTGGCTGGCGATCCCGCAGGGCAGGTTCCCATGTGGGCCAGGGACGGCCCTCGTGCTCATATTTCAGGGCCATGAACAAAGCATAATCCAGCAACCACCAGGCTTCGTCTTGCACAAATCGTTGATAATCATCCGGTTCATCCTGCTGGCGGAAGTTCTGGAAGGCCACAGCCAGCAGGTGCTTCTTCCAGATGATGACGGGGCCAAAATCGACATAATGCCGGGGAAAGATCGGCACGGCCAGATCTTCCCACCGCAAATACCCTCGCTGGGCCAGGTCCTCGAGATCGATAAGCAGGGGATTGCCGGCAAAGGCAGAGAAACACTGGTATGGCGAATCGCCGTAGCCGGTGGGCCCCAGAGGCAAAACCTGCCAGTACTGGATTTTGGCCTTGACCAGCCAGTCGACGAATTGATAGGCATGGCGTCCCAGATCGCCAATGCCATAGGGCCCAGGTAGTGAGGTGGGATGGAGCAAAAGGCCGGCGGCACGGTGGTTGAGCATGGTGCGTCTCCCGCCAGGTGGGGCGTCAGGAATGAGGAATGAGTTGATGAATGCGTTGCAATCGGGTGATCAGGGAGGAAACATCGGGATCATGGCCGGGAGCAGGCCCCAGCGGATCGTAGACCGGGATCTTGGGGTCGCTGAGCAGGCTGAGGGTATTGAACACCGCCTGGGCCAGTACCTCCAGATCGTAGCCACCTTCGAGCACAAAACCGATGCGATCCTGGCACAGCTCATGCGCCAGTTGCAGCAGGTCCCGCACCAGGTGGGCGTAGCCTTCCAGGCTGAGTCGGGCCAGCGCCAGTGGATCGCGCCAGTGGGCGTCATAACCGGCGCTGGCGAGGATGAGCTGGGGCTGGAAGCGGCGGCTGAAGGGCAGGATGAGGGTGTCGAAGACGCGTTGATAGGTGGCATCGCCGGCGCCGGCCGGCAGGGGGATATTGAGCACATTTCCCTGGCCTTTGTCGCTGGCGCTGCCTGTGCCGGGATAAAAAGGATACTGGTGAGTGGAAATGTAGGCGATGTCGGCATCCTTCTCGACCAGGGCCTGGGTGCCGTTGCCGTGATGCACATCGAAATCGATGATGAGCACGCGTTGGGCGCCGTACTGACGGCGGGCAATGTGGGCTGCCAGGGCGATGTTGTTGAAAATGCAAAAGCCCATTCCCCGATCGGCCAGGGCATGATGACCGGGAGGACGCATGAGCGACATGCCATTGCCAACCTGTCCCTGCATAATGGCGCCAGCCAGGTGCACCGCGGCGCCGGCAGCGCTGCACGCCGCCTGATAGCTCTTGCCTGCGAGATAGGTGTCGGGGTCAAGATAGCCCCCGCCACGGTTGGCCAGTTGCGCCACACGGTGGATGTAGGCGGGCCGGTGACAGACCGCCAGTTGTTCTTCACCAAGGGGGGTGAAATCGAGTTTCTGTAGTTTTGTCAGCAACCCGCTTTGTTGCAGCTGTTGCATGGTGCTTTGCAGTCGCGCCCGCGATTCGGGGTGTCCCGACAGGGTGTGTTGCTGCTCGATGACATCGTAAACATAACACGTCGCCATGATGATATCCCTTTATGCTCCGAGGGCGCCGCGCTGGCGCACGGCTTCGAAAAGGATGATGCTGGCTGCGACCGCTGCGTTCAGGCTTTCTACCCCGCGGGCCATGGGGATGGCAATGGGGGTGAGATGACGGCGGTCGGCGATGAGCTGGGGGCCGTTGGCTTCGCCGCCCACCACCA
>JAJRXO010000421.1 GCA_024276255.1 Chloroflexota bacterium
GATTTCCTCGGACAGGGTTTCCTCCTGCTGTCGCCATGCTTCATAAAAGCCCTCGGGATCCATATCATAATCCAGACGACGACGCACAATGGCTACACGAGCTTTGGGATCCTGAATACCCTCGATGTCCACGGCATGGGCAAAGCGATCCAGCAACTGCGGCCGTAAGTCACCCTCTTCGGGATTCATGGTACCCACGAGGATGAAGCGGGCCGGATGCTGGAAGCTGATTCCCTCGCGCTCCACCACATTCACGCCCATGGCCGCCGAGTCGAGCAGCAAATCTACCACATGGTCATCCAGCAGATTCACCTCATCCACATACAGCAGGCCCCGGTTGGCCGCGGCCAGCACGCCGGGCTCAAAGTGCCGTTCGCCCTTTTTAATCGCCTTTTCGATATCCAGGGTGCCCACCACACGGTCCTCGGTGGCGCTCACCGGCAGATCTATGAAGCGGATGCGGCGGGTGCTCACCGGCAGTGTTCCTTCCTCCTGCAGGCGCTCCCTGCAGTTCGTGCACAGGAACATGGGCTGGTTAGGGTCGCAGCCGAATTCACATCCTTCCACCACTTCGATTTCGGGTAACAGGGCCGCCAGTGCCCGTGCCGTCGTTGACTTGGCCGTTCCCCGCTCGCCGCGAATTAACACCCCGCCGATCTGGGGGTTGATGGCGTTGAGGATCAACGCCCGTTTCATGCGTTCCTGGCCGACAATAGCTGTGAAAGGATAGACTGCTGGCATACGAAAGGCTCCAAAGACAGAAGGGTTTCCGATTGGGATCGTTCCCCTGCATTATAACAGGCAGGCGAAATACAGACCAAGTCGGGCAACGCATCCCTTGCCAACAGCCGGGTTCTGGTATAATGTCTGCGTAATAAATCCCTTCACCCCCAGGCCCGACTCAATAATCACAACTATGGCTTTTCAAAACGAAGAAATCCTGCGCTCCCTGCTCATCATCACCATCCTGGCGGCTGTGGTGCCCATGGCCGCCATCCGCTTCAAACGCCTGCAAATCCCGGTTATGGTCGGTGAGATCCTCGTCGGGATCATCATCGGCCAGAGCGGACTTCAACTCATCCATCCCAACATCATTCTGGATTTTCTCGCCTGGTTTGGATTTATCTTCCTCATGTTCATCTCCGGGCTGGAACTGGATTTCGATATCCTCAGCCTGCCTCAGGCAGAGAAAGAAAGCTGGACCAAACGTCCGCTCACCCTGGCGGGGCTCGTCTTTGTCCTCACCCTTATACTCGGCATAGCCACGGGTATCTATCTGCAACAGATCGGACTCGTGCAGGATGCCGTCCTCATGGGGCTCATCCTCAGCACCACATCGCTCGGCGTGGTGGTGCCCATCCTCAAGCAGCATCACGTCATTGCCTCCCGTTTTGGACAGGTGGTGCTGGTCTCGGCTTTGCTGGCCGATTTTATCACACTGCTCCTGTTCAGCCTGGACGTGGCCCTGCTCAGCAAGGGCCTGACCCTGGATTTGCTGCTGGTACTGTTGCTGATGGTGGTATTTGCCGTCGTCATGCGCATCAGCCAGGCGATGACGCAAAAACCCGTCATCCAGCGCCTGGCCAGTGAAATCGCCCAGGCCACATCCCAGATCGAAGTGCGAGGTAGTTTTGCCCTGATGATGGCCTGGGCCGCCCTCGCCATCACCCTGGGCGTGGAGGTGATCCTGGGCGCCTTTCTGGCCGGCGCCCTGGTCAGCCTGCTCACGGAACGCCACGAATCCGAGCTGCGGGAGAAACTGGATGCTTTCGGCTTTGGCTTCTTCATCCCCATCTTCTTCATCATGGTGGGCGTCAACTTTGATCTGAATGCGCTGCTGGCCTCGCGAGAGCACCTGATCCTCGTCCCCTTGTTGCTGGTAGCAGCATTCGCCATCAAACTACTGGCCTCGCTCATCTTTCGCCTGTTGTTCACCTGGCGAGAGACACTCAGTGCCGGTATGTTGCTCTCGGCCCGGCTTTCCCTGATCATTGCCGCCTCGGCCATTGCCCTCGACCTGAATGTAATCGATGAGGCAGTGAACTCAGCCATTATCCTCACGGCCCTCGTCACGGTCACCGTCTCCCCCATCCTCTTCGAACGCATCCTTCAACCCGCTGCTGCCGCCAGCCATCAACCCCACTATATCATTGCCAGCTCCCACGAGATGGCTGTGGCTCTGGCCCGCCGCTTGAGCAGCACCGGCACGGTGACCCTGGTTGCCCGCAAGTCGCTGCGGCAAGAGATCCCGACCGGCGTGCGCGTGTTGCAGGGCAATGCTGGCGATGCCGAAATCCTGCGTACAGCCGGGGCAGAGCATGCCAATGGACTTGTTGCCCTCAGCAATGATCCGTCCCTTAACGAAAAGATCTGCCATTTGGCCAGGGATTATTTTAGTATCGAAAACGTGGTCACCTGGGAGCCGGAAGATCAGCGCCAGGGGCAACACAACTATCATGGCGCCCGCCTCATTCAGCCCGGCATGGCGACCTTGTTGGCGCTCGAAGGTAGCTTGCTCTTCCCCGACGCCTATGACATGATCGCACATAAAAACGCCGACATGGAACTCTGCGAAGTGCGCCTGCGTAATCGACGCTTTCACTATCACAGCCTGCGCGAGGTGCACCTGCCCGGCGATGTGCTGGTGATTGGCCTGCGTCGTCAGGGCCGGAGCGTGGTACCCCACGGCGACACCATGCTGCAAATGGACGATACCCTCCTGCTCGTGGGCTCACCAAGCGCGTTGGCCGACGCTGCTGCCTGGCTGGAGGCCGCGAGGCCGACACGCGGCGCATAATGGGTGTTTCGTATTGCGTGCTGCGTGTTGCGTATTACGTCGGTAACGGATTGCCCCTCAATAACGTGATACGAAACACGGAGTACGAAATGCGTGTTTCGTGTTGCGTATTGCGTCGGTAGTGGCTTACCCCTCAATAACGTAATACAAAACACGAAACACGGAATACGAAATACTCACCAAATCCGAGGTACAAACGAACTCATGCCAGAGCCCGATGTAACGATAATCGGCGCCGGTTTAGCCGGTTCCGAGGCCGCATGGCAGCTCGCGCAACGCGGCATAGCCATCACTCTATACGAAATGCGCCCCGCACGCAGCACCGAAGCCCACCGCACCGACCTCTTCGCCGAATTGGTCTGCTCCAATTCCTTCGGTGCGCAGGCCCCCGACAAGGCCATGGGCCTGCTCAAGGCCGAGATGCGTCGCCTGGGCTCGCTTATCCTCCGTTGCGCCGATGCCAACGCCCTGCCGGCCGGCGGCGCCCTTGCCGTGGGCCGCGATGCCTTCAGCCGTTGCGTCACCGAAGCCCTCTCCAGCCACCCTCTGATCAACATCGTCCGTCGTGAAATCACCGAGATCCCGGCCGGTCCCACTATCGTCGCCAGCGGCCCTCTCACAAGCTCCCGACTGGCTGAGGCAATCGGCAAGCTGGCAGGGGAGCGTTATCTCTATTTCTACGATGCCCTGGCGCCCATCGTCACCCTCGAATCCATCCGCATGCCCCCGGCCTGGCGTCAATCGCGTTACGATCGCGATAGCGGCGAAAGTGCAGGCGACTACATCAACTGCCCTATGGACGAAGCACAGTATCGGGCCTTCGTACAGGCATTACGCCAGGCCGAGCGCATCGAGCTGCACCGGTTCGAGCAGGAGGACGAGCGTTTCTTTGAAGGTTGTCTGCCCGTGGAGGTGCTCGCGGGCCGGGGGGACGACGCCCTGGCATATGGCCCGCTACGGCCCGTGGGACTACGCGATCCGCGCACCGGCAAGCGCCCCTATGCGGTGGTGCAACTGCGGCAGGATAATCTCGCCGGTGATCTCTACAACATGGTCGGCTTTCAGACCAACATTAAATGGCCCGAACAGCGGCGCATCTTCCGCATGATCCCCGGCCTGGAGCAGGCCGAATTCGTGCGCCTGGGGCAGATGCATCGCAACACCTTCATCAACAGTCCCCGCCTGCTGCGCCCCACCCTGCAATGGCACGATCGCGATGATCTGTTCTTTGCCGGACAGATCATCGGCTCCGAAGGCTATGTGGGCTCGGCCGCCGGCGGCCTGCTGGCGGGAATCAACATGGCACGCCTGCTGCAGGGCCAGGGGCCGCTGCCTCTGCCCCCCGAAACCATGGCCGGGGCTATTTTCCATTATGTCACCCACGCCGAGCCACGGGAATTCCAGCCTATGAAAGCAAACTTTGGCCTGCTGCCGCCGCTGCAACCGCCCGTTCGTAACAAACGCGCCCGCTATCGGGCCTACAGTCAACGCGCTCTGCAGGCGCTGGAAGCGTGGATCACCAGGTGCCAGCTGACGCCAGTCTCGTAAGCAGCCCAACGGCAAGCGGGCTGGCCCCGATACCGATGAAAATAGGACGCAGATAGCGCTGATACACGCAGATTTGCGCTGATTTCTATCTTTCTAATCAGCGTTATCCTTTACGCTCAGCGGCATCAGCGTTCTGTTTACGAAGCTGCTGCGGCCTGCTACCGTGCAGGTTGTCGCGCGAGCCCCGCTGATTAAACTCGTGGGCTGTGGGACCGATGGCCGCCGGTCGACATTCGTCGACCGATCGCGTTCGCGGCGGAGTCAGGTTTTGGCAAACTGACCCCGCAGGGGGTCGGGCGGCGGCACGCCCCTGAGCCCCGAATTTGATTCGGTGGGCTGCTCACCCACGTTTTTCCCTTTGGTCTTGGACAACGTTTTAGCGTATACTAAACCTCTGCAGTGGCTGTACATGTGCGTCCGGGAATTTCCCAAAATGTCGGCCCAGCCTGTTTCTGTGACCGGCTAAACCCATCACCCAGAAATGGTTGGTGCCGAGAGATGAGCTGTAGAGTCACACCACATCCCAATTTCCAACAGGAGCAATGACGCTTATGCGCGCTGTTGACATCATTGCCAAAAAACGTGACGGCGAAGAGCTCACGGCA
>JAJRXO010000422.1 GCA_024276255.1 Chloroflexota bacterium
GATCGAGAATGAGCTGGCGCCCCGCTATCCGGGCCTGCGGCGTACCGAGCCCCTGCCCAGAGTGTTCACCGTGTGGCAGGGCCGGGCCATGGCCGTGCGCGAACGCTGGCATTATCTACCCTCCGATCCCGGTGTGCATGGGGGCCGTATCCTCATCACCACCGCCGGCACGCCCATCAGCCCTCCGCAGCAGGTGAGCATTCCCTTTGAGGTGAAGGTGTACCTGAAGGACACGACGTTGTGGCAGCCGTAGGACGATTTCGGAATTCGGATTTCGGAATTGGGATTTGGTTCTCGCACATGGGCTGATCACGGTCGCTGGCCTTGAGAACCTGTCTCACCAAACAGCCGCTCTACAATAGATTTTCCATGCTTGAAACACTAAAAAACTTGCTCCACATCCTCGCCCTTTACGAAGCCAACGGCTTGCTGGCGCTGACCTATGTCCTGTGGGAGCACCTGGCAAGCGTATTGGTGTTGACGAACTTCGTATTCTTTACGATTCGCGCTCCGGTGGGCCAGCGGGCCTGGACGCTGGGTGGGGGCGTGCTGGCCCTGCTGGCCGCCTTCTTCACAGCTTCGCCTGCCCCTTTTCTGCTGGCGGCCATGAGCCTGGCGGGCGTGGGGGCAGTGCTGTTGGAGCGCTTCAACCCCGACGCCCTGCGCTGGCGCATCACGGGCGGCCTGACGCTGTATGCCCTGGCTGCCCTCGCCCATCTCGGCTATGCCAGCTATCTGGCCGGGGTGGATGCGGCAGCCTGGGCACAGGCTATTGGCGGACAGCAGGAGGCCGCCCTCGCTCTGGCGCAAGGCCGGGCTTTTGTCGAGACTCTGGCCACCTGGGCCTTGTGGCTGATCCTGCCGCTGGGTTACTTTTCTCTTCTCGCCCAGACCTTGCTAGCCCACCCGCCGCTGACAGCGCGGCCGGACGAGATTATCACGGCAGTACGAACTCGAGGCCAGTCATCAGTAAACAGTTACCGGTCATCAGAATGACTGTTTACGGATGACCAACGACCACCGACCAACGACCACCGACTAACGACTGATGACCACCATCCCCGAATTCACTATCCTTGATCATACGCTGGTTTTTCATGATGACGTGTTCAGCCACGCCCTCTTTCTGTTGCAGGATGCCACCGGTCATAGAAGCTACCGCGCCGTTATGCTCCAGGAGCTGGCCTACATGCCCATCGAGGTGCGGGAAAATCCCGATATGATGGGCAAGCAGTGGATGGCCGTGCGCGGCCTCTACAACGCCCGTGTTGATTTCAGCTATGTGGCCCTGGGGGCGTTCCGGCCCCGGCCCCTGGGTATAAGCCAGTTCTACGGAGCCCAGGCAGAAGCGCACACGGAGGCCGCGGCCCTGCGCGAGGTGGAACGACGCATGGCCGCCGTGCAGGCCGTGCTGGCCAATTTCCCCCATTCCCGCCTGCAAAGCCCCTCCAGCGAGCGCGTACATCTGTTGATGGACCGCATGCGCACCCTGCCCCAGATTTTGGCCATCCTCGGCCATCCCGATCCCCGGCGCACGGAAAAGGGCATGGGCCGCGATGGTAGTTTAGGCGAGATGGACGATGAGCTGGCCAGCCAGCAGGGCGAGATGCTGTTGCGGGGCCTGGCCAAGCTGCGCAATGAGTTTGTCTTCGCCGTCACTGCCGCCCATATCGCCCGCGGCGAGCTGTCGAAAGCATTGGTGAAGATGTCGCAGGTAGTCAGTCAGGTAGCCTCGCGACAGAGAGGGGCGATCAACGCCGCCTTCAGCATCGCTATCCCCCTGACTACAGCCCTCAGCCAGAGCCTCAGCGGCCAGCGCGGGCATGTGCAAAGCCAGGCGCACAGCCAGGGCGGTACCGTTTCGCAGGGCTGGAGCGCGGGCGAGAGCCAGAGCTGGGGCCACAGTGTGAGCCGGGGAGAGAGCCACGGCGAAGCCTGGACGGACAGTGTATCGGTCAGCGACGGCGTGGCGCATAGCCAGGGGGGTAGCCTCAGTCATGGTACCGCTGACACGACCTCCTGGGCGCAGACACAATCACAGGCCAGTACCAGCAGCCATGCGCGCATGGTGGGCAGCAGCCAGGGCACAAGTTGGAGCCAGGCCCATACCACTGGCGTGGCCCATGGCGTCAGCCAGACCAGCGGCAACAGCCAGAGCGTCAGCAATGCCGGCAGCAGCACCTGGTCGCAGGGTGCCACCCATGGCAGCAGTCATGCCACCACGCAGACCAGCGGCGACAGCTGGAGCCAGGGCTCGCAGAGGGGGATCAGCGGTTCACAATCGTCTGGTTGGACGGCGAGCAGCAGTCATGTACAGTCAGGGAGTGTGAGCGAATCTGCTACCTGGGGTACTTCTCAGAGTCGAGGATATCATGCCAGCAGCGGTTTTAGCCAGGCCAATGCTGAATTCGCCAGTGAGTCGGCCTCGAGCAGTGTGGGGCAAAGCGCTTCCACCACCACATCGGCCGCCAACACGGTGGGGGCGGGTGTCCAGGCCGGTGCGAATACCTCGCTCGATCTTTCCACTGGCGCCCTGCCGGGAGGCAGCGTGGGTGCGGGCCTGTCGGGTGGGATCAGTGCGAACGCCAGCCACACCTGGGGCGGCAGTGAGACCGTGGGTAGTTCCAGCACGCAGGGCCTGAGCACCAGCCACGGTCAAAGCGCCAGCAGCACCGTGAGCAGCAATATGGGTACTTCCCGGAGTACCGGACAAAGTGTGGGCGGGGGTGTCTCCCAAAGCAGTGGCTGGAGCGAGGGCACAATGGCTGGGGTCAGCGGCTCGCAAGCGGCCGGATGGTCGCAGGGCGTGAGCAGCTCCCACGGCGGTTATACCGGTACCTCCCTCACTGACAGTGCGTTTTCCAGCGAGACAAATAATGTTGGCGGCGCCAGCACACATGGAACCAGTCAGGGCACGTTTCAGTCGCAAAGTAGCAGTACAGTGCATTCCAGTAGCGATACCAGCGGCCGCGGCGGATTCACATCCAGCAGCAAGGGCGAGAGC
>JAJRXO010000423.1 GCA_024276255.1 Chloroflexota bacterium
ATACAGTTTCGACCGTTTTCGCTCCATTTGTCCTGCGCTAACAGGTGCTCAACGAACGCCAGATCTGCCAGGGGGCGGCCCAAGTGGTCGCCCCTTATTTTTTTGTCCCCCAGGGGAGAAGCTCCCTGCCCCCTACTCCTCACCTACTCCCATCTCCCTACTCCCTACTCCCTACTCCCGTCTCCCGTCTCCCGTCTCCCTACTCCCGTCTCCCGTCTCCCGTCTCCCTACTCCTTGCTCCCTACTTCATCAAAGGGCCGCAACCAATCGCGGCAGGATCTGCGCCACGTCTCCCCTCAAGAGCACATCAGCGAGATGATCATGGGGCGTCATACCGAGGTTGACGATGATCAGTCGTGATCCGCTGCGCACGGCCAGCGCCGGCAGATCGGCCGCAGGCAACACCTCCAGAGAGGAGCCCGCAACCAGGATTACGTCGCTTTGCAGGGCGGCTTCCTGCGCCTGCAAGATGTTGTGTTCGTTGAGGGGCTCACCGAACAGGACGACATCTGGCTTCATGGGGCCATTGCATTGCGGGCAGCGGGGTACAAAGCCCGGTTGCATAATCCGCTCCAGCCAGGGTTGCATGGGCTGGCGGAGATTGCATTCGATACAGGTGATGGTGCGCAAATGTCCGTGCACTTCCAGCACATGCTGCGAGCCGGCTCGTTGATGCAGATTATCGATGTTTTGGGTGACCAGCAATTGCAAAAAGCCCTTGCGTTCCATCTCGGCCAACGCCCGGTGCGCGGCATTGGGTTGGGCATTGAGAATGGTGTCGGCCAGCGGTCGGATCCAGTCGTAGAATCGCTGTGGTTTTTCGCGAAAGCCCCAGATAGAAGCGACTTCGAGGGGATTGACCTGACTCCACAGGCTGCTGGCATCGGAGCGAAAGTCGGGAATGCCCGAAGGAGTTGAGATGCCGGCCCCCGTGAGGACAACGGTGCGCCGTGATGCCCGCAAAAGCTGGATGGCTTGTTCGAGTTGTGCTGAATCGAATTTGTGGCGTCGGAACACAAGACAACAACCTTGATAGATTGGCCCCGCCAATGTGCCGCAGCTAGCTTATGGCCCCGGCTTTTTTGGCAGCACCTTGTCGGCTATTGTACACTAACTCAGCCCGTTTTGTCAGACTCAATGGCGCGCTGGAATGGCTTACGACGTTTGTCTGCACGGACTCTTTCTCACTTTGACTTATCCCATCAAATACGAGGCCAGATTCATGATTTCCAACTGGGGACGCAAAAACTTAAAGTTCCTGCTCGATCCGATTGCAGATTTGTTTTATAGACTGCGTTTTACACCCAACATGGTTACCTTTCTGGGGTTTTTGATCACGCTGGTGGTGGCGTATCTGATCGTTACCGATCGCCTGCTGGTCGCCGGGCTGGTCTACATCGCCGGCGCCGGCGCCGACGCTATTGATGGCACCCTGGCGCGACGCATGGGAATCCGCAATCCCTTTGGCGCTTTCTGGGACAGTACGCTTGACCGCATAGGAGAGACATTTGTGATCGCCGCTTTGGGCTATCAGGCAGCCATTCAGGGCAATACGCTGACGGTCTTGCTGGCTTTTATTGCCCTTACAACGAGCTATCTGGTCAGCTACACACGGGCGCGCGCCGAGGGCCTGGGGCTGGAATGCAAGGTGGGGATTGGAACACGGGTGGAGCGTTTTGTGGTCATGCTATTGACGCTGCTATTGCAGCAACCGGCTTATGGCCTGGCCGTTATCTCCCTGATCGCGGGCATCACTGTCGTCCAGCGCGTTGTCGTGGTATGGCAGCAAACCCGCACTGCCGATGGCGAGCCGGTATAGGATAGCCGACCCCCGCAAATGATGACTTGCGGCTTCAAATTTGAGGCGGTATAATTCATCCATCGTTGTACAGATCAGCGCCTTTCGTATCAGACGCAACTACAGCCTGGCTGGAAAGGTTGTGAAGTGACGTTCTGACACGATCTGTGCCTGCTTCGTAAATAAGCCTCTCGCAAAGGCGCAAAGCCGCCAAAAAAAATCCTTTGCGCTCTTGGCGTCTTGGCGTGCAGCCGTTCATGGCATCTGTTTCTGTATGGTCGCGTTTTTGGAGATGGCCGCCCCTGATCAGGCGTGACAAGGTAGCGATATCCATGCAAGTGAGATCTTGGTCCAGGAGGATATCGAGAGGATCGAGAAGCAAGTGAACAACATAATATCGCTCGAAACCTGTGCTTCCAACGCGCCTTATCGTGTTTCGGGCGGTTGCAGTCATCTCGTAGAAAAACTCCAAATCGGTGCAACGGTGCATTGCAAACATGCTCAAGCCTGTCATCTCCTGATTGTTTCCGGAACACGTATCATTTGAGTATGCTAACTGTATCTTGAGATCATGCCACCACACGAATCTTCACCCGCCTGGCGACTCTATAGCCTGACATTCCTCTGGCTGTTGGGCCTGTTGTTGATGCCTGTGCAGCACGAGACGTTGCGGGTCGGTGTCTACGACAACCCGCCGTTATCGTTGTGGGAAAATGACGAAGCAAGTGGCTTTGTGGTGGATATCCTGAATTACGTGGCCGAACAGGAGAATTGGGAACTGGAGTATGTGCCCTGCGTATGGGATGAATGCCTGCGCATGTTGCAGGCGGATGAGATCGATTTGCTGGGGGTGATAGCTTATTCGCCGGAACGGGCCCGGCGTTATGACTTCAATCAGGAGACCCTGATCAGCAACTGGGGCATGATCTACATTTATGAGGACGCGCCCATCGAAAGCGTGATCGATCTCGACGGGCGTACCATCGCCGCGTTGCGCGATGACATCTACATCGGCGCCCTGGAAGAGATATTACTGCAATTCCACATCAGCCCGCGTTGGGTGTTTGTGCCCGACTATGCGGCCGCCATGCAGGCCGTCAATGATCACGTTGCTGATGCCGCATTGGTAAATCATTTGTTTGCCTTACAATTTGCTGGCTCCTATTCCCGTGCCCGACGCACTGGCATCATATTCCATCCCGTTGAAATTCGATTCGCTGCTGCCAAGGGCCGGCACGCCGCCGAACTGGCTGCACTGGATAAGCACCTGCAACAGCTCAAGGACGATCCTTCTTCCCTTTATTATCAGCTTTTGGAGAACTGGTTTACCCGCAGCATGCCCAAAAAGGCGCAACCGTATCTTTTATGGGCGCTGGCTGCTCTGACTGGCCTGGCGCTGATATTGATCGGCGGCAATTATCTGTTGCACAAGGAGGTCTGGCGTCGTACCCAGGAATTACACGCCAGCGAATCGCGTCTGCGCAGCCTGCTCAATCAGGCCGGCGATCCCATAGTGCTATGTGATCCTCAGGGACATATCCTCGATGCTAATCCCTCGGCATGCAGGACATTGGGCTATAGCGAGGCAGAACTGCTGCAGTTGCGTGTGCATGAATTTGCTCCTGAATTTGCAACTGCTGACGCATTGGATAAATTGTGGCAGCGCCTGCGAGCAGGCGAGATCGTCACGATCGTGAGCACTGCCCGGCGCAAGGACGGCAGTACCTTTCCCGTCGAAGTGCGATTCAGCCTAGTTGAAGGAGCGGACCAGTCTGCCATGCTGGGCGTGGCGCGGGATATCAGCAGCCGGATAGAGGTTCAGGAGGAATTGGAAAAGCGGAATCGTGAGTTGGAGATCCTGCGCCAGGCCGCGCTCAGCCTCACCACCGAACTTTCCCTTACGGCCGTACTGGAAGCTCTGCTGGCCTATGCCCTGGCTCTGTTGCCGGCGGATGATGCTCATATCTTCCTATACGACGGTGAAACACTCAGTTTTGGCGCTGCCCGTTGGCGCGATGGCCGCACCGGCGTACCATTTGCCATGCCGCGTCCCGAGGGCATCACTTACCGGGTGGCCCGGCAGGGGAAGCCGGTAGTTATCTCCGACATGGCCGCTTCTCCCCTGTTCCGCGAATACTCATCGTCAGGTTCACTCGAGGGCGCCATTACCGGTATTCCCCTATCCTATCAGGGGCGCATCATCGGCGTGATGAACATCGCTTTTCTGCATCCGTACGAATTCAGCGATACCGAGCTCAGCCTGCTGGGATTGCTGGCGGATCAGGCTGCCGTTGCCATCGTCAACGCCCAGCTTTACGAGCAGGTACAGAAACATGCCCATGAGCTGGATCAGCGGGTGGCTGAGCGCACGGCCGAGCTCGAACGCTTCATCGATGCGATGGCCGGTCGGGAATTGCGCATGGTCGAACTGAAGCAGGTGATTAAAGCGTTGCGCCAGCAATTGCTGGCGGCCGGTTTACAGCCCGTGGCTGATGATCCACTCGGAGCGGTTGATATTGAGTTGGACGAGGACGAAATGCCCCATGACTCGTGAGTTTTCGTTACCGGGTTTTGATATGAATAGAGGCGGTCCTCTACGCCTGATCGATGAGATGGCGTTGGGCCTGTTGATCACTGATCTGGAAGACCGCATCCTCTATGTCAATCGCAGTTGCTGCAAGATGTTCGGCTATGCCGAGCATGATCTGCTGGGGCAGGATGCCAAGGTGCTGCTTTTCAACGATGATGAAGAGGTGCGTCGCATGCAACGGCACACCAGACGACATCTGGCAGGTTTGGCCGATTCCTATGTGCTGCGCCTGGTTCACCGCCGGGGATATACGGTGTGGGTGCGGGTTTTCGGCACCGTCCTCTACGACGATGAAGGTGAGCCCATTGGCACTATGGGAATTCTACAGGACATCACCCGTCAGCGGGAGATCGAATCGACACTACAACAACGCAACCAGGAATTGAGCGATCTGGCAGCGTTTCATCGCGATCTCGGCCTGCAAAGCACCGTGGACGAGGTGGCAACGACCGCGGTGCAGGGTCTGTTGACCATCATCCCTGCCGATCTGGTCATCCTGTGGCAGCATCAGGGCTCAGCACTGGTGCCGCTCAAGGTCGAAGCCGTGAGGAATGATATCCAAATCACCGCCTTCGGTACTGTGCAGATCGGTGAGTGTCTGTGTGGTCTGGCTGCGCAGAAGCGGCGGCCTTTATATTCAACTAACCTGTATGATGATGAGCGTTGCACCCGCCAGGACTGCATCCAGGTTGAGTTATCAGCCAAGGCTGCCATGCCCTTGCTGGTGGGCGACGAATTGCTGGGTGTGATCAGTATCGGCTCATTCAGCGAGCGGGATTTTCAACTGCAGGAGGATTTTCTGCTGGCCGCAAGCGGGGAGGTAGCCCTGGCCTTGCATCGGGCCGAGCAGCTGCAAACTGAGCAACGATTACGACGACGGGCGCAGGTGATGCAGCACGTCGCCACCATCATCGGCAGTAGCCTCGAGCTCGATGCTGTGCTTGACAACATCCTCACCCAGCTGGAGATCATCATTCCCTATGACAGTGCCTCCATCTCGTTGTACGAGGGCGATTACGCACGCATGATCGCCTGTCGGGGGTTTGCCCACCCTGAAAACCTGATCGGCAGGACCTTTTATGCCAACAGCTACTTCGAGAATACCGTTCGCCAGACGAAACGACCGATCATAGTCCCTGATGCCACCTCCGACCCGCGCTTTCAGAACTGGGGCAGTGAATACTCTATTCGCGGCTGGTTGCTGACCCCCCTGCTGGTGCGCGGCAATGTGATCGGCTGTCTCTCCATTGACAGCCAGGTGCCTGATTACTTCAAACCCCATCATGTCGA
>JAJRXO010000031.1 GCA_024276255.1 Chloroflexota bacterium
CTGGCGGCTCGATGCCACTCCCGGCGATCTCGCTGCCGGACGCGTGGATCTGCTCATGGGCGGCCTCGTGCACACACGGGCTGCCGAGACCGAAATCGACTTCAGCCAGACCTACTGGATGCAGGACGGTCAGGCCGTGGCGATTGGCGTGGCCGCCAACGACAGTCTCATGCGCGATATGGTCAATCGCAGCCTGCAACAGTTGGTGAGCGACGGCCAGTGGCAGACCCTGGTGCAAACGGCCACCGGGGAGGAGCCCGACTTTACGCCGGAACGCTGGCCAGGAGATCTGCCGGATGCCGCCACACTCAGCGCCCGCTCACAGCCCGTGCCTGCTACGTCTCGCCTGCAGCCTGAACAGCCTCTGCGCATTGCCTTGTGGCGACAGCCGGGTTTTGTTTTAGATGTGGCCGACAGCATCGAGAGCGGGTATCTGCCCGATCTGGCTCGCGAGATCAACCGTCGCTTGACCGGCACTGCCCAGCCCCGACTCCTTCCCTCTCCCCAACCACCCCGACTCGATTTCAACGACTTCGATCTCTATCTGGGCCCTCAACTCCACAGCTGGCAACTGGAACCCGAGATGGATTTCACGCAGACTTTCTACGTGGACGGTCTGATCCTGGTGGCCCGACCGGGCAGCAATATCACTGATCTGGCCCAGTTGCACAAACGACCGCTGGCTCTGCTGCAGACCCAGGACAGCCTCCGCCTGTACGAAACCGCCATCACCGAACTGGGTATCGACCCCGTACTCTTCACCGTCGACACCCTCACAGCGGCCGAGGACTGGTTGCGTGACAATAAAGTCGATGCGGTGCTGGTGCAGGGCTGGCCCGAGGCTCGCCTGTTGGCGGCGCATGTCCCTGATGCAACCCTGCTCCCCGGCCGTCAGGGGCCTGTCCTGCCGTGGGCTCTGGCCCTACCTGCCAACGATAGCACCCTGCGTGATGCCGTTAATTTTGCCCTGCAGGATATGGCCGCCGATGGCTTTCTGGATCAACTGCACAGCCAATACTTCGGCGGCGATCCCCCCTATCCCATCGAAATTTGGCCCCAACAGTGACACCAACTTCGCCTCAATCCCACACCCGACGCAAACAAATCCTGCTCATTCTCATCGGTTTGCTGGCCCTGGTTGGCGTGGCAGCCTTGTTGCAGGCCAAACCGTGGCGTCCTGCAGCCGATCCCGAGATTCCGCTCGACATTGCCCCCGCCCGTGCGGACGAATTTCTCATCATCGTGGCTCCCTTTCGGCGTGAGGGCGAGCAACCTCGATCCATTGGCGGCGTGCTGGCGCAGGATCTGCAACAGGAACTGCCCTCCCGCACCCGTATTGAATACCTGCCCCGGGCGCCCATGGCCGAAATCATCCCCAATATTATCACTGCCTATCAGCCCCGCCTGATTATCACGGGGAACTACGACGATGCCAACATTCAGGCGCAGATCGAATTTATTCCACCCTCTGTTCCTCCCCCGCTCCCCGAAGAGGCTGCCAACGACCTGATTGCGCTCTTCCCCGCACCCAAACCACAACACTATCAGCTTTATGCTCCCCTGGGCAACGAACATCCCCTGCGTTATCTGCAATACTGGATACAGGCCCAGAGCTACTTCTGGCAGGGTGATTATCCCAATGCCCTGTCGGCCCTGAAGGATGCCAAGCGTCTGTTACCGCCGTCCGTGCCGCTGGCTGACCGAGATGATATGGACCGTTTCAGTGCGGTCATCGCCTGGCAACTGGCTATCATCGCCGGTCCGGTACAGGGCAACTGGCAGGCAGCATTCGATCTGTTCAGCGACGCCCTGCGCCTTGACCCCGGCGATCCCACACCAGCGCTGGGACAGGCTGCTGCCCTGGCGCAACTGCGCAATCTCACTCAGGCCGAACTCACCCTGCGTCAGAGCCTGCGCGACCATGCCGACGACTGGCGCATCTACTTTGCCCTCGCCCAAATCGAGATGCAAAAAGGCGATGCGGGCGTGGGACTCAACCATTACGAAACCGCCATCAACCTCTTGCAGGCGCAACCGTCCACCCCTGAGCTCGCCCTGGCATCGGTGTATGTCAGCCGGGGCTATCAGCTCCTGCAGATGGGCGAGTATGCCAAAGCCCAGGCCGATTTCCAGCAAGCCCTGCAACTCGGACGTAACGATGTATATGTGCAGGGGAATCTGGGCTGGGCTGCGTACATGGCAGGCGATTACGAAATCGCGGTGCGGGCCAGCGCGGCTGCCCGCCAGCTTGCCCCCGATCGTCCGGATCTGGCTTTCAACGAAGCCCTACACCTCTTGGCTGCCGGCCAGCCCGAAGCTGCCCGTGTTGCCTATCGCGAGGCGATTGATTTGACCCTGCGTCTCGACGACGTGCTCACTCGCAGCACCTATTTTGGCGTCGCGTATCGCGATCTGGCTGATCTGCAACAACGAATGCCCGATCTCAGCGAGATTATTCAGCAAATCCAAGATCAAATCGACCAGGCCAACGGCTAAGCCCGGCAAAACCCTTCTCGTCCCCCTGGAGGCTACACCATGTCTCGGAAACACCTGCAACTGTGTTTATTGATGCTCCTGCTGCTGGTTGTGGGCCTGCTAGCAGCCTGCACCAATCCCGAAGATCAGCCCACCCCCATCCCGGGCGCGTCTGTTCCCGAAGTCGATACAGGCACCCCCGCCGCTGCCCCGCTGCCTGCCATCAGTCAGGCCCCCCTGTCCATTCGCATCGAAAACAGCGTGCGACCGGCCATCGATTCCGCCTGTCTGCAGCC
>JAJRXO010000032.1 GCA_024276255.1 Chloroflexota bacterium
CCGTTTTGTAGCCCTGCGATTCATCGCAGGGCATTCCCCGGCCAATGCCGCCTTACATGGCGGGTGGCGATGTACCTGCCACAATTCAGGACACACCCGTTGCGCGCGGCATATCTTTGCAAAAGGGTCTTGCTGACATTTCCCTGACAGCCCCCCATAACGTCCCGGCCGCACGGCGTCATGCCTGCCGCTGATGCTCGCCGCGGCGGGCATGGCGAATGACGCCATCGCCGGGGCGCAGCAGTTCCAGGGCATGGGGCAACACGGGCCGCAACACGGCGAATTGCTCGCGTACGGCCTTGGGGCTGCCGGAAAGATTGACGATCAGGCATTGCCCGCGCATGCCCGCCACCGCGCGCGAAAGCATGGCGTGGGGCGTCACGGCCAGCCCGGCCGCGCGCATGGCCTCGGCCAAACCCGGAGCCTCACGCTCGATCACGTCGCGCGTGGCCTCGGGGGTGACATCGCGGGGGGCAAAGCCCGTGCCGCCGGTGGTCAGTATCAGGGCCACATCGTCATCGTCGGCCCACCGACGCAGCAGGGCGGCGATGCGCCCTCGATCGTCGGGCACCAGGCCGCGCAGCACCTGGGCATCAGGCCAGAGTCCGCGCAGCAGCTCCACCAGCAGGGGGCCGCTGCGATCATCGGCCTCACCGGCGCTGGCGCTGTCACTGGCTGTGAGGATGGCAACTTTCAGGGTCATGATAATACCTCAGGAGAAAACAGATATGATTGACGCATCTGGTACGTGAAGCAGGGAGGCAGATACGTGAAGCAGGGAGGCAGAAAAGAAGGCCAACGCAAAAAGCGTTGGATACAATCGTACCCAACGCTTGCTGATCTGACAATTTGTCCCCGTCTCGTCACAAGGACGAGGCAAGCCGGGATGGGTTTAGCGCTTGGTGTACTGAGGCGCTTTGCGGGCGCGTTTGAGACCGGGTTTTTTGCGCTCTTTCTCGCGAGCATCGCGGGTAAGCATGCCGGCCTTTTTCAATACAGCACGCAGTTGCGGGTCCACCACGATGAGGGCGCGGGCAATGCCCAGGCGCACCGCGTCGGCCTGACCGGCAATGCCACCACCTTTCGCCAGTACAGAAATATTGTACTGGGATTCGGCGTCGACCAGGCGCAGGGGTTCCAGTATGCGCAACTGATCCATCAGGCGGGGGAAGTATTCGGTCATGGGCTTGCCATTGACCACAAATTCGGGATTCTCGCTGGCAGGATACAGGCGCACACGGGCTGTGGCGCTCTTCCGCCGGCCTACACTTTCATAATAGGTCTGATCCGACATGCATCAACCTCTCTTACAATTCCAGGGGCTGGGGTTTTTGGGCGGTATGGGGGTGGGTAGGGGCCGCATACACTTTGAGCTTTTTGAACATCTTGCGGCCGAGGCGGTTCTTGGGCAACATGCCTTTCACGGCCAATTGCAGGACGCGTTCTGGATGTGTGTCCAGCATGCGCCGCAGAGAGATTTTCTTAAGGCCTCCGATGTAGCCGCTGTGGCGATAGTAAATCTTCTGATCGAGGCGTTTGCCTGTGACGCGAATTTTGTCGGCATTGATGACGATCACAAAATCGCCACAATCGACATGCGGGGTGTAAATGGGCTTGTGTTTACCGCGCAGGATGCTGGCAATTTCGGTGGCCAGACGCCCCAGGGTTTTACCCGAAGCATCCACCACAAACCATTGCCGCTCGATTTCATGGGGTTTGGCGCTGAATGTCTTTCTCACTGATCTATCTCCTTGCTAGGCGTCGCCGCGCAGCCTGTGCGCTGGGCGTTGCTTAGATCATAGACGTAGGTTAGGATAGCTGACTGCCATCAGGATCAGGCCTTGCGGTGGGGCTGGGGGGGCCGAAAGGCGCCGAAGCTGCTGGCGAAGAATGGATTGGAAGGCAGAGGATGTAATTTGCTGTCGGCCAACCTGAATCAGGGTGCCGACCAGGTTGCGCACCATGTGGCGCAGAAACGCGTTGGCAATGATATCGAAAAACAGCAGGTCGTGGTGACGGCTGAATTCAGCCTGAAAAACCTGACGCACGCTGTTGTTGCCCTGGGGCGGCTGGCCAAAACTGGCGAAGTCATGTTCGCCGATGAGATGGGAGGCGGCCGCCTGCATGGCGTCCTCATCGAGATCGGAACCGATCTCCCAAGCGTAGCGTGCTCGCAGGGGATCGTGGCCCGACCAGCATCCGAATTGGTAACGGTACCAGCGCCGGGTGGCGCTGAAGCGGGGATGAAAGTCGTCTGCCACCCGTTGCAGGGCCAGCACGCTGATATCGGATGGCAGGAGAGCGTTCAGGCCTCGCTGTAGATCGGCGACGCTGTGCCGCCAGCGGCTGCGAAAGGCAATGACCTGACCCTGGGCGTGGACTCCGGCGTCGGTGCGGCCGGCGCCGATCACGCGTACGGATTCCTGAGTCAGTCGCTGCAGCGCTCGCTCCAGCTCGCCCTGCACTGTGCGCCCGTGCTTCTGATACTGGAAGCCCTTGAAATCGGTGCCATCGTAGGCAATGCGGGCGGCATAGTGGGGCAGAGCGGATTGAGGGGTGCTGATATCACTCGACAAGTTCGATGATGGCCATGGGGGCGCCGTCGCCATGGCGTGGCCCCATCTTGAAGATGCGGGTGTAGCCACCGGGGCGATCAGCATAGCGCTCGCCCAGTTCATCGTACACGCGAGCAGCGATCTCGGGATCGTTCAGGCGAGCTACGAGCAAGCGACGGGCATGCACTTCGCTGATGCGGCCACTGCGTCCGCGCTTGGCAATGGTGATCATGCGTTCTGCCAGCGGACGGATAGCCTTGGCCTTGGCTTCAGTGGTTTCAATCTGTCCGTGACGGAAGAGTTCGGTAATAAGATTCTTGAAAAGGGCTTTCCTGTGGCCGGAGGAGCGGCCCAGGGTGCGCCCGTAACGTTGGTGTCTCATGTGTTAATTCTCCGAAGGCTAGAGACTAGGATTCTTCGCCGGGGATGTAGTCGATGTACTGTAGATAGTCTCTCTCGGCCAGATTGGTGATGAGTTCTTGCAGCGATTTGCGGCCGAAATTGCGGATGGCGAGCATTTCCGCCTCGCCCTGCTCCAGCTTGAGCAGAACTTCGCCTACTTTGGTGATGCCTGCGCGCTTGAGGCAGTTGTAGGAGCGCATCGACAGCGACAGGTCTTCAATGGGCTGCTCGGCCACCTCGGCGGGGATGCCGCCAGTAGCCTGCACAACCTCTGTCTGCGGCACCATTTCCACGCCGGCCACCATCGAGAAATGTTCCACCAGAATGCGCGCCGATTTCTTCAGCGCTTCTTCGGGGTCAATGGTGCCATCGCTCCAGATCTCGAGGATCAGACGATCGAAATCAGTGTCGCCACCCACACGTGTCTGTTCCACATCGTAGTTGACACGACGGATGGGGCTGAAGATGGCATCGATGGGCAGTTCGCCAATAGGTAGTTTGGGACGACCATCAGCCTCGGCGGGCAGATAGCCCTTGCCGCGAGAGACAGTCAGTTCCATGTCGAATTCGGCATCCGGAGCATCCAGCGTCAGCAGGTAATGCTCGGGATTGACGATCTCAACCTCGGGGGGCGTGTTGATGTCGGCGCCGGTAATGGGGCCTGCCCCCTTGGCCTGCACAAAAATGCGCACAGGTTCTTCGCTAAAAAGCTTCAGACGCAGTTGTTTGAGGTTGAGGATGAGTTGTGTGGTGTCTTCTCGGGCGCCGGGGATGGGTGAAAACTCGTGATAGATATCATTGATGCGCACCGAAGTCACAGCGGCGCCGGGTAATGCCGAGAGCAGAACCCGCCGTAATGCGTTACCCAAGGTGATGCCGAAACCGCTTTCCAGCGGACCAATCTCAAACCGAGCGTAACGTTCTGTACGGGCCGTGCAATCAATTCTGGGCATGACCGGTTGTAATTCCTGGTTAATCACTTGGGCCTCCGAAAGACCTGCCATCTAATGGACAGATGACAAACGAGCGAATTTTTCTGGCAAGAGCAGGGCGCCAATCGCGGAGATCAGCGACTGTAATACTCGACAATCAGTTGCTCGTTGATGGGAATATCGATGTCAGAGCGTTCGGGCAATCCGACGACGGTACCCGACATGGCCGCGGCATCCAGTGTCAACCATTGCGGTGGCACATGTTTGGCCAGCGATTCTGCCCGATCTTTGAAATAGCTTTTCGAGCGGCTGTTCTCGCGCACAGATATCACATCGCCGGGCTGAACCGAGTAAGAGGCGATATCGAGCTTATGGCCGTTAACGGCAATGTGGCCGTGGGTAACGAGCTGGCGCGCCTGCGCCCGCGAGCTGGCAAAGCCCAGACGGAATACCGTGTTATCCAGCCGGCGCTCCAGCAACTGCAGGAGCGTGGCGCCGGTAAGGCCTTTTACCTTTACGGCCTGCTGGAAATAGCGGCGGAACTGGCGTTCGTACACACCATACACACGGCGAGCTTTTTGTTTTTCACGCAACTGACGGCCGTAGTCAGAGACTTTGCGGCGTCGACGCGTATTACCCTGCATACCGGGCGGGTAATTGCGTTTGTCAATTGCACATTTGGTTTTGTAACAACGTTCTCCCTTGAGGAAGAGCTTCATGCCTTCGCGACGGCATAATTTACATACGGAATCAGTGTATCGAGCCATTAATTACATTATCCTCCAGCGTTCAGGCAACGCGGGTCTCGAATAAAGATGAACTAAACGCGCCGCTTCTTGGGTGGGCGGCAACCGTTGTGAGGAAGTGGAGTGACATCGGTGATGGATGTCACGGTGATACCAGCCCCCATCAGGGCACGAATAGCGGCTTCGCGGCCGGGGCCAGGCCCCTTGACGAAAACGTCAACCTCGCGCACACCAAAGTCGGCAGCCTGAGAGGCAGCACTGCGACCGGCCAGCTGTGCAGCATACGGCGTGCTCTTGCGCGAGCCCTTAAAGCCCGAGCTGCCGGCGCTGGCCCAGCACAGGGTGTTGCCCTGGGGATCGGTGATGGTGATGATGGTGTTGTTGTAGGTAGCCAGGATATGTGCCTGGCCATGCGGGACATTGCGGCGTTCTTTTTTGGAGCCACCGCGCCGACCTCGAGATGATTGTCGTTTTGCCATAGTTTCGTGTTACCTTGCAAACAGATATGAAAAGAGGAGAGCTACGCCTATTTGCGGGCGCGCTTGCGGCCAGGGACCGTCTTGCGGGCGCCGCGCTTGGTGCGAGCGTTGGTGCGCGTGCGTTGGCCGTGAACCGGCAGATTCATGCGGTGACGGCGGCCACGATAGCTGCCGATCTCCTGCAAGCGC
>JAJRXO010000424.1 GCA_024276255.1 Chloroflexota bacterium
ATAACGGCAGTGGCGGCACGGGCCCCGTGCTCAACAGCCAACAGATCCTCACCCGTAACACAGACGAGGCCATCCGCAATACCATCATCTACGGCCCCCGTCGCCCCGGCTCCATCATGCCTGCCTTTGGCGATCGTTTTACCTCCGTGGAAATCGATGCCATTGTGCAGTACATCCGCGCCTGGGAGCCTACTGCCCCCTGGGTGCAGAATCCTCGCGGTAGTGCTCAGAGCGGTGGTCCCCCCTGGCTACGCGCCACGCCCGATGCAGCCAATCCCCTCGCCCCGGGGCCGGTCAGAGGTCGGAAGCATACAGGTCAGCGCCTGCAATGACGGGCGCTGGATGGAATAACCATCTCACCAGGTAAATAGGACGTCGGGAAGAGGTGGTGCGTGGGCTGAATGCCATGCGCACCATCTCTTCATGTTTTCAATTACTTGCAAGGTAACGGCAATCGGATCATTTGTCATTTTCGGCTTCTTCGGGTAGGGGACCGTAAGCGCGGCGTGCCAGCTCTGGCCCCAGCAACAGATCTGCCAGTCGGCGCCGTAATTCCGCCTCATCCGCCTGAGGATGACGCTGGCGCAGTCCGGCCATCGCCAGTAGGCGTACAGTGGCGTTGAGCTCGCCCACCATCTCCAGCTTGCGCGCGGGCGATGCCCGCCGCAGCAGCTCATAAAGCATGGCTTCAGCTTCAGGGCTTGTGTCAGAAAGAAAGTTGGTCATGGTCACCTCTGGCTAAGCAAGTGTCGTGCCGTTTTCATTTTACCTTGCTGGCTGCGATTCAACAAGTGCTTCTCCATTTTCTGCTCTTATCCACACCACTCTGAGACGAAGCTCTGGTTGGTGGGCTCATGCCAGCGGAATCGTAAACCAGAACTGGCTGCCCTTGCCGGGCTCGCTCTGCACGCCAATAGCGCCTCCCTGCGCCTCGACCAACTGCCTGGCAATGGCCAGGCCCAGTCCTGAGCCGCCCTTCTCCCGCGAGCGGGAGCCCTCGGCCCGCCAGAAACGATCGAAGACATGGGCCTGCGCTTCGGCCGACAGGCCCGTACCCGAATCAGCCACCGTCACCCGTACAAAGCCCGGCTGCCCAGCCTCGACCACGGCCTCTGCCCGCACTTCGATCCGGCCCCCGGCCGGCGTATAGCGCAGGGCATTGCCGATGAGATTATAGAGCACCTGGCGCAGCCGATCCCCGTCGGCCTTGATTGTCGGCAGCTCTGCTGGCAGGAGGGCGACCAACTCGATGCCACCTTCGCGGGCGGCATCCTGAAAAACATCGACAGCGCTCGTGATCAGCTCGGCCGCATCGAGATGGGTCAGATTGAGGCTCAACTGACCTGCATCAGCCTGGGTCAGCGCCCGCAGATCATCGATCAGGCGTTTGAGCGTGAGCGTCTGATCGTAAACCTGGGCGATCTCATCCTTGGACAGGGGATAGATATCATCGAGCAATGCTTGCAGATTGCCCTGAATGACCGAGAGCGGGGTGCGCAGTTCATGGGCGATATCCGCCACCATCTTTTGCCGCGCCGCCTCCGCTTTTTGCAATGCCTCTGTCATCTCGTTGAATGCCGCGGCCACTTCAGACACCTCTTCGGTGCCGTTCACCTGCAGGCGTTGGCCAAAATCACCCTGCGAAATGCGTCGCGCCGCCTGCGCCAGGCGATTGAGCGGCGCCGCCACGCTGCGCGCGATCACCAATCCTAACAAGATGCCCAGGACCGCAGCGACGATGCTGGCCTGCAGTAGAGAACGGGAGATCAGGTTCAGGAATGCTTCCTCCTGGGCTCCATGCCCGGCGCCGGCGGCTGTCATGTACAGGTAGCCCACGGTTTCTTCATCGACGCGAATAGGGATCGCCTCGGCCCGTTGCCTGGCGCTGAGCTGCTGCCATTGCCCGGTTTCATCATACTGAACCGTACAATCGGCATCAGCCAGGATACGTTTGGGCGCGCCCCGGCGTTTGCCCTGCCCCAGCCCGCCTGCACTATCAAATACCTGGCTCACGCCCTGCCAGCTTTGCTGCCCGGCGTAATAATCACTCAGGGCCGTCA
>JAJRXO010000425.1 GCA_024276255.1 Chloroflexota bacterium
GCGTCGCGTGCGCGGCATCACCGACAAGCCCCTGGCTGTCGGTTTTGGCATCAGCACGCCGCAGCAGGCCGTGGCGGTAGGACGCCTGGCCGATGGCGTGATCGTGGGCTCGGCCCTGATCCGGGCAACGGGACAGGCCGACGATCCTGCCAGTGCAGCAGCCGCATTCATGCAACAGCTCAGAGAGGCCCTGTCAGCAAAAGCACCGCCGTAATTCGCGCTTGATATTCCTCAGGATTATCGATTCTTCAACCGAAAACAGTATCATTCCAACCTCCCCTGACGTCTATATGATTAGTGGGAAGCGCCCCCAGATCTTGTTTTGTTTAGCCGTCACGAAGGAGGCATTTCATGTTTTTCTGCAGTCGCCGTTTCTGGTATTTGCTCATTGTCGGGGTGATGTCTTTGTTGTTCACTACGGTGGCCGTGGGAGCTGCCACACCAACGGGAGACAAAAACCCGCCCCTGTACCACAAGCCACCACAAACACAAAATCCTATCGATCCTTTTGTTTCGGGCCGCCTGCTCGTGCAGCTGGAGCGCCATGCCAGCAGTCAGGCGCTGGCCAGCATCGCCCAACTTGATCTGGAGATATCACAACAACGCCTGACGCCGGGCCTGTTTGTGCTGAAAGTGCCGCGGGGAGAGGAACTGGCCCTGGCGCAGCAGCTCAGTCACCAGCCAGGCATTCGCTATGCCGAGCCCGATTACATCCTGCACGCTTTTCCCAGCACCGCCACCCCATCTGATCCCTACTACGCGGACTATCAATGGCAACTCCCCTTCATCAACGCCGATACCGCCTGGGATACGACCACCGGCAGTAACAGCATTACCATAGCCATCATCGACACCGGCGTCGACCAGACTCATCCGGATCTCGCCGCCAATATCGTCTCCGGCTATGACTTCGTATCCAACGACAGCGATCCGGCGGATGACGAGGGGCATGGCACCCACGTTGCCAGCATCGCCGCCGCCGTGGGCAACAATGGCGTGGGCATCGCCGGGATGGCCTGGAATGCCCGCATCATGCCCGTCAAGGTACTGGATGCCACCGGCACCGGCGCGCTCAGCGACGTAGCGGATGGGATTCGCTGGGCCGCTGACAATGGCGCCGATGTCATCAACCTTAGCCTGGGAGGCCCCTCCTCCAGCGCCACCCTCGAAGATGCGATCACCTATGCCTACAACCAGGGCGTGCTCGTGGTGGCAGCGGCCGGCAACGAATACGAATCCGGTAATCCCACATCATATCCCGCGGCCTACGATCATGTACTGGCCGTGGCTGCCACCGATGATACAGATGGTCATGCCAGCTATTCCAACAGCGGCTCCTATGTCGACGTGGCTGCTCCCGGCGGCGATCCCACCGACAGCTACGACAGCAATCCCGAACACTGGATCATTGGCGCCTACTGGCAGGGCAGTGGCTACAATTATGCCTGGCTGGCAGGCACCAGTCAGGCAGCTCCCCATGTGGCCGGGCTGGCAGCCCTCCTGCTCAGCATCAATCCTGCGCTGAGTCCTGATGAGCTGGAAACCATCATCACGGATACGGCTGTCGATGTGCAGGCAGCAGGTTGGGACGAGTTCTCGGGCTATGGGCGCATCGATGCGGCGGCGGCCGTTGCCGCCGTAGCGACGGCCCCCACATCCACCCCCACGCCCACACCCAATCCGGCAGATACAGCCACGCCTACACCCACCCATACGCCGACATGGACCCCGACGCCCACCTTCACCCCAACCTGGACGCCCACCTCACCCGCCACACCCACGCCTACCCCGCCTCCCACCGCCACCCCCACGCCTGGCCCAACCAATACGTCCACGCCAACTCCGCCCCCCGGCGCCACCGCCACCCCGACACCGACGGTGCCGCCCACTGCCACTCCCACGCCGACCGCCATCGTTCCCACAGACACCCCCACTCCCACCCCCGCTTTCACTCCCATTCCCCGCATCGCCTGCGATATCCCCCTGGCCCAGGACGCGGCCTCGGCCGCCCAGACCCATGCTGCGGTAGCCACCGACCGTCTGGGAAATGTCTATGCCGTCTGGAGCGACACCCGTGATGGAGGCAACTCGCTGTACGGCGCCCTACTCACCCGCTGGACCGGCCAGTGGCATGGCGACATCGCACAGCCGGACTCAGCCCTGCCTCCTGTCTCGGCCCCGGCAGTGACCATCGGCCCCCGCGGTGAAATCGCCACGGTCTGGTCGGCCATCAATGGCGGCGATTCCGATATCTGGGCCAGCCTGCGCCTTGCCGGTGACACCTCATGGCCCTCTCCCCTGCAGGTCAACGATGACTCGGCCGTGCCCAGCCAGCAACGCAATCCCGATATCGTCATCACCCGCTCCGGCGACATTTATGTGGTGTGGGAAGATATGCGCCGGGGAAATCCCGACATTTTCTGGAGCCGCCGCCTGCGCGGGAGCACGAGCTGGGAGCCAGCAAAACGCCTTCATCCTGACAGCATTGGCCTGCAATTGCAACCGGCCCTCGCCACCGACAAACAGGGCAACGTGCACGTAGTCTGGGTCGAACAACGCGGTAGCCAGCGCCGTATCATGGTCTCTCACCTGTCGCCGGGCAGCAGCGCCTGGAGCACTCCGGAAATGGTGGAGGATCCCGCCCCTGTCACGGCCCAGCAGGCCTTCCCCGATCTGGCTGCGGATGGCGATGGCAATCTCATCGTGGTGTGGGAAGATGCCCGCAACGCGGCAACCGCACCGGATATCTATTATAGCATCCGCGTTATGACCCCCGGCTCGCCCTGGGCACCTCCGCAGCGTGTGAATGACGACAGCGGCCCGCATGCCCAGCACACGCCCCGTATCGCCGCCTGGCAGAACGTCGTTGCGGTATGGGAAGATCAACGCAACGGCGACCCCGATATCTTTATGGCCTGGCTGCAACCCGATGGCAGCGGCTGGGAGAGTAACCAGCGGGTGAATACAGACAGCGCCGGCGCCCCGCAGGCGCAACCTGCCATCGCCATGGATCCTAATGGGAATACCGTGCTAACATGGACCGACGCCCGCGACGCCGCGACCGCCCCGGATGTCTACGTTTGCTATCGCTATCGCCACGAACGCTATCACGTTTACACCCCGTTGGTCTTGCCATAGGCTCCGGCGTCAGGCACCTACAGGCGACGCAGCACGTCCGCCAGCACGGCCACCCCGGCCTGCCATTCCTCGATATCCACATGCTCGTGCGGGGTATGATCCAGGCTGCTGTCGCCCGGCCCATAGGCCACGATGGGACACTGCCAGATCGGCCCCACCACATTCATATCCGAGGTGCCGGTCTTGAGCACGAAGCCCGGCCGCCCCCCCTGGCCGCGAATCGCCGCCAGAAAGGCTCGCACCAGGGGGGTGTTCTTTTCCGTGCGAAACGCCATCTCTGCCCCCGAAAAACACCATTCCGCTTCCGGCGCTAGCTCGTGCAACAACGCCTGCACGCGGGCAGGGGGCACGTCGAGCGGCAGGCGGAAGCCCAGACGCAGCGTGGCCCAATCGTGCAGGCCGTCGCTGCCCGACGCCATGGCTCGCAACGAGGGCAATACCTGCGCCCAAGATCCCTCCCGATCGACGTTCAATTCTTCCATCCTCTGCTGGATTTGCTGCCACAGGGCAACAGCCCGTTCGCATACACCGCTCGGTGGCCCGGCCGTATGCGCCATCGTCTGTTGCAGAGTGACTTCGGCCAGCAACCGGCCCTTGTAGCCCAGGGTCAACCGCCGCCAGCCGCTGGGCTCGCCGATGATGCAAAACGCGGGTTGATATTGTGTGACTGCAAAACGGGCGCCCTTTGACGTGGCCGCTTCCTCTTCCACCGCACCGATGACGATGAAGCGTCGGCCTGACCGGGGGGCCACCCGCGCCACAGCCTCGGCAAAGGCGGCCAGCGGCCCCTTGGCATCGACTGTGCCCCGACCATACAACTTGCCATCCGCCACCCGTACGGGAATCTCGCCCGGCACCGTATCGATATGCCCCAGTAGCACGATGTCCTGCGGGGCTGAGCCATCGCCTGCCGGCCCGCCGTCGCGCACACCCACGGCGTTACCGGCGGCATCCACAAAAGCGTCATCAAAATCATGCCCCGCCATCCACTCCACCAGATAGGCAGAAGCCGCACCCTCCTCGCCTGAGCGCGAGGGGATCGCCACCAATCGCCGCAACATGTCGATCCCCGAATCCGCCAACCGATCATTGCTGATCGATAGCTGCTCACAGACATGTTCGGTCACCTCCGCGGTCTTCGCCGTGCCACCCCAGTCCGCGGTGATCACACCGGCCCTGATCGTGGCCGCCACCGCCTGCCGAACCCGCGCCGCGGCTTGCGCCCGGCCCAGATGCTCCAGCAGCATGGCGGCGCTGAAGATGGCCCCCAACGGGTTGGCAATTCCCTGACCAGCGATATCGGGCGCGCTGCCATGTACCGGCTCGAACACCGCCACCGGCCCATCACCCACATTGGCCGAAGCCGCTCCTCCCAAGCCCCCCACCAGCCCCGCGGCCAGGTCTTACAGGATATCGCCGAACAGATTCGTGGTCACGATCACGTCGAAGCGAGCGAGATCTCTGACCAGCCACATGGCCGCCGCATCCACCAACAGCTCATCCACCTCCAGATCCGCGTATTCGGCAGCAACATCCCGGCATACCTGACGGAACAGGCCATCCGTCACTTTCAGGACATTGGCCTTGTGCACAATGGTGAGCCGACGCCGACGCAGTTGCGCCTGTTGACAGGCCACATGCGCAATACGCTCACTGGCAGACCGGCTGATCACCCGCTCAGCGATCGCGGTCTCGCCCTGCCGGTGCTCCCGACCACTGTACAACCCCTCGCTGTTTTCGCGCACAATCAACATATCCACAGCAGGATGATCGGGTAACAGGGTGATGGTGGGCCGCAGATTGGCATACAGGTCGAATTCCCGCCGCAAACTGAGGATGGGGCTGGCATAGCCGGGGGCGCCACCAGCCGGTGATTGCGTGGCGCCGAAAAGCGTGGCATCCGCAGCCGCCACGGCCGCCAGCGTCTCCGGCGGCAGGGCTGTGCCGCGTCGCAAAAAACAGTCCCAGCCGGCGTCAGCCGTCACAAAGGAGAGATCGGGGCAAACGGTGGCGAGCACGCGAGCCGCGGCGGGAATCACTTCGCGGCCCACGCCATCGCCGGGAATCAGACAGATGGTAGGCATGGTTCGATAGTTGGGGTGAGACGAAAAAAGCAGGGCGGAGGCTATATCAACGCCGACAGTAACCCGCCGGCGTCGAGGATGGCGCCCAGGCTGGGCGGCAGGGCCGGAAAACGGAAACTGCCGTGCGGTGTATGGATCAACGCCGCCTCCCTGTCGATGGCAATCGCATCGCCGGCGCGTAGTGCGGCAACCGCGGCCGGGCAGACGATGGGCAGCAAGCCCTGATTGATGCAATTACGGAAATAGATGCGGGCAAAGGATTTTGCGATAATGGCGTGAATGCCCGCCAGTTTCAGCGCCACCACGGCCTGCTCGCGGCTGGACCCGCAGCCCCAGTTATCTCCGGCTACGATCACGTCGCCTGCCTGCACTTGGCGGGCAAAACTGGGGTCGAGGTCTTCCAGGGCATGGGCTGGCCAATCTGCCGCGTCAGTCAACGCGTAGGTGTACTTGCCGGGAAAAATCACATCGGTATTCACGTTGTCCCCATATTTCCAGACCCGGCCGGTGGGGTGAAAATCGCCAGCCGGCAGTAGTTCGGGTGTCGCTGCCGCAGCCGATGCGGTAAAAGTCCATTCCGGCCACTCGATCTGCGGCATGCTCTGCGGCCGTCGCTCACGGCGCCCGGCATTCGGATCACAGATCACGCCGGCTACGGCCGAGGCTGCGACAACGGCCGGCCCGGCCAGATAGACTTCGCTCCGGGCGTTGCCCATGCGCCCGCGGAAATTGCGATTGCCCGTACTCAGCACCACTTCACCGTCTGCAGGCACACCCAAGTGATTCCCCATGCAGGGTCCGCAGCCGGGCGTGCCGATCATGGCCCCCGCCTGCACAAAGGTGTCGATGTAGCCAGCGCGCAGGGCCCCTTGCAGCACCTCCTGCGAAGCCGGGATCACGATCAACCGCGTGCCGGAAGCAACGGAACGCACCCGTCCCTGCTCGTCGCGTAGCGCCGCCGCGGCCGCGGCCAGGTCTTCCAGGCGGCCGTTGGTGCAGGTGCCGATGAATGCCTGATCGATCGGCGTGCCCGCCACTGCGGCCAGCGGCCGTCCCCGCGCCGGACTGTGCGGGCAGGCCACGACGGGTTCGATCTGCGCCAGATCGACGGTGATGCGGGCCAGATACGAAGCCTCTGGGTCAGGATAGAGGGCGAAGGCAGCCAGATGCGCCTGCCAGGCGTCGGCAGACCGCTCGCTGCGGGCAGCCAGACGGTCAGCCAACCAGGCAAATACGGCTTCATCCGGCTCCAGCCAGGCATTTTTTACACCGGCCTCGGCCATGAGATTGGGGATCACCATGCGACTTTGCAGGCTGAGCGTATGCAGGCCGGGTCCGCCGAATTCCAAGGCCCGATAGTTGGCCCCTGCCTGACCCAACCGGGCCAGCAACCACAAACCCAGATCCTTGTCCGTAACGCCCGGCCGCAACTGCCCCACCAGATCAAAGCGGATGCTCTCGGGCACGCGCAACCAGAGCCTGCCCGTGGCCCACACAGCCGCCATCTCCGTGCGGCCAATGCCCGCGGCAAGGGCGCCCAGCCAGCCAGCATGGGTGCTGTGGCTATCAGCCCCCACCAGCAACTGGCCGGGCAGGATCAGGGCCTCCTCGCCAAGCACCTGGTGGCAGATGCCTCGGCCCACATCGAAAAAATGGCGGATGCCTTGCTCACCCACAAAACGGCGGATTTCAGCGTGGTTGGCCGCGTGCCGGGCGTTGGGGGCAGGCACCGCATGATCCAGCACGATCACCAGCCGTTCGGGATAGCGCACCTTCTCCTGGCCGAGCTGATGGAAAATGCGGGCGATGGCGGCTGTGTTGTCATGGCTGAGCGCCCTGTCAGGCTGTGCATCGATGAACTGCCCCGGCTGCACAAACGACAAATTCGCCGCCCGCGCCATGGCTTTTTGCACAAAGGTCATGGCAGCTGTCATACGACCGCCATCTCCTGCGCCCAGCGCTGCAACAACTCATCCACATCATCCAGGCTCAGGGTTTTTTCATCAGCCAGGTTCTTGATGTGGCGGGTCAGGGCCTTGATCTGCCCATCCGACAGAGACAAACCCAGTTGCTCTGCTCGCGCTTTCACGGCATTCCAGCCGGTAAGGCGGTGGGCGATGGAAAGATAACGCGTGAGTCCGAAGTCGGTGGGGTCCATGGCTTCATAGGTTTCGGGAGCGTTGAGGATCGCTTTGGCGTGAATGCCAGCCTTGTGGGTGAAGGCGCTGAAACCGGTGATAGGATTATTGAAGGGGATGTCAATACCTACCAATCCGGCTACCATCAATTCTAACTCACGTAACTGCTGCAGACGATATTTGGTGCGCGTGGCAGATCGGTCATAGGTCATCATGCGGGCCAAAAACGCGCCCAGGGGCGTGATGCCGTTACGTTCGCCAATGCCAAGCACGGTGGTATCGATGTGCGTGGCCCCGGCCTCCAGGGCCGTAAACGCATTGGCCACGGCACATCCGGCATCGTTATGACCGTGAAATTCGATATCGGCCGTCGTGAGCCGGCGCAATGTGCCCACCAGCCGCCCCACCTGCGAGGGCGTGGCTATGCCCACCGTATCGGCGATGCCCAGGCGATCAACCACGCCCAGCCTGTCCACAGCCAGGTAAACGCGCAGCAGGTCCTTCTCCTCGCTGCGAAACGAGTCTTCAGTGCTGAACCGCAATTCGACATCCGGCGCCTGCTCGCGAATCCAGGTCAGCACCTCGGCCGCCAGATCGATGATCTCATCGATGCTCTTGCCGTGGCTGAACTCTCGCAGCTGTGACGATGTGCCGATGACCACATCCAGCCCCTGCACCCCAGCATCCAGGGCCACAGCCGCGTCATCCCGTCGGCAGCGAATGTGGGTGAGGATGCGGGCACGCAGCCCCAGCCGGGCGATGGCCCTGAGATCAGCCAGGCTGCCAGGCGACGCCAGAGGGGAGGTCAATTCCAGGTATTCTACGCCGAAGGTATCCAGGGCGCGGGCCAGGTGGATTTTGTCCTGCTGCGTAAACTGGGCGCCGA
>JAJRXO010000033.1 GCA_024276255.1 Chloroflexota bacterium
CCATCACCTCGCCCACGCGTATTCTCAGCCCCGGCTGAATGGCATTGATCAGGGATGACTTGCCCACGCCGGAGGGACCGGCCAGCACGGTGATATGGTCCCGTAGCTGCGCAGCTACTTCGTCAATGCCGATCTGCTGTTTGACGCTGGTATAAAACAGTCGGTAACCGATGTCCTCATATAGGCCGAATATCTCTCGCGCCCTTTCCAGGCCCGTGAGATCAACTTTGTTTATGACAAGGTTGATCTCCAGTTCTGACGCCTCGGCAGCCACCAGAAAACGATCGAGCATGCGCAAATGGGGATCGGGCTGGGCAACGGCAAAGACGATCATGATCTCATCGGGGTTGGCCAGGATCACGTCTTCGAAAGGTGTGCTGACCCCCGGTCGCGACCGCGAAAGCACGCGCTGCCGCTCAGCAATATGGATGATAAGGCCGCTGCGGGTTGCGGTATCGGTGGGGGTGAAGCGCACGCGATCGCCGGCGGCCAGCAGCGTGCTGCGGCGACGCTGGCGCTTAACCCTGCCCGTCACTTTACATTGCCATATATGACCGTCGTCGGCCAGGATATCGAAGAAATCGGAATAAACCCGGATTACGATGCCGCTGAGAGCAGCATCGTCGGCAGAAGGAGATGAGGAGTCAGTCTTGCGGGTATTCAAGGATTATTTGCAGGACGTTGTGAGTTTGTCGGTTGAGGATTGGATCAGCATGGCAATGACGCGGTTTATTGTATCGCAAGTTGACAGGGGGGCATAAATCGGGTATGCGGCTGGGGGATGCGCCCCAGGTTTTTTGCAGATACATCGCCATCCGCTAGTGAGGAGGCATTTGCCGGGGAACTTCATCCCCCGGTGGAGGTGGGCCACGATAACGCTGGTCTGGTGCGCATACAAGGAGGAAGCAGTGCAATCCTGCCACTTTTGGTGGACGCACCCTTCGCCTGCAGAACCGCCAGCCTGTTTATGCCCTGATGTTTTGTGTGATCAAAGTTGGTACTTTGTGCTAAAATACAGTATCCATTCCTGCGTTCTGTCGAACAGTCCTATGAACATTCTCAATCAAGGTTTCATCGGTCGTACTCGGCGCAATCATGCCATCGAGCACGCAACCATTCATATCCTCAGCCGTATGGTGCCGTCGGTGAACATCGCCGGTCGTTCCAGCGGCGATGGCTTTGTCATCTATGGCGATCTGTCCACCGATGCCATCAAGGCGGCGGTGCAGGAAGCCATTGCCCGCATACGCGAGGGCGAGGTCTATCTGGCCATTCACCCCAATTGCGGCACCAATATGCTCACCACCGCGGCCCTGACCGCCAGCGCCACCATGCTGGCCAGCGCCGGCAAACGCCGCCATCTGCTCGATCGCATCCCTTCCGGCCTGCTGGGGGCATTTGTGGGCGTGATAGCCGCCCAGTTTCTGGGACCCACCCTGCAGGAACATCTCACAACCAACGCCAACCTGGGGCGGGTGGATGTCCTGGATATCAAGCGCAAGCAGATCGGACGCCGCGTCGTACATCTGGTGTCGCTGCGCCACGCCTTCCCGGATGAAACGGCATGATCATCGTCCTGCACGGCGACAATGAATTTGACAGGAGCGAGCACCTGCGCCAGCTGAAGGCCGGCCTGGGCGAGTATGATGACCTGAACCTGGTGGAACTGGATGGCCGCTCGCTCACACCGGCCATACTGCAGGATCATGCGGATGTACCGCCCTTTCTGGGTGACCAGCGCATGGTGGTGGTGCATGGGCTGCTGACACGGCTCACCGGCGGACGCGGCGCCAAGAAGGCGGACGCGTCGTTTCTGCAATGGCTATGTACTTATGTACCCACAGTGCCCGATACCACCACCCTTATTCTGGTAGAAATAAAACTGATTCCGGCCAGAAATCCACTCCTGCGCGCCGTGCAGCAACTGGGCGAGCGCGGGAGGGTTCTGGCTTTCCGGGCGCCAGGTACCCGCGGCAATGAGCTGGAACGCTGGGTCGTGCAACATGCCGCCAAGCTGGGCGCCCAACTGGGCCACGGGGTCGCTGCCGATCTGGCCAGCTACATCGGCCCCGATCTGCGACTGATCCACAGTGAATTGCTGAAACTGATGACTTATGCCGGGGATCGCCCTATCAGCCGTGACGATGTACGCCTGCTGACCCCCTATGCCCAGCAGGCCAATATCTTTGCCATGGTGGATGCCCTGGGGCACCAGCAAACCGCGGAGGCATTTCGCCTGCTGAGTCGCCTGCGCAACCAGGGGGCCCATCCCCTCTATCTGCTGACCATGATCGTGCGCCAGTTTCGCATCCTGTTGCAGGTACACGAACTGAGCAGTCAGGGATTACAGCAGGGTGAAATCGCCAGTCGCCTGAAGCTGAACCCCTTTGTGGTGAAAAAGGCCATAGGCCAGGCGCGACGTTATTCACGATCGCAACTGATGCAAATCTACGATAAGCTGCTGGAAGTCGATGTGGCGATCAAAACCGGCAAGATGGAAGCCAATCTGGCTCTGGATTTACTGGTTGTGGAGTTGGCCCGCCCATGAAGATGACGATGGATTTACACTGGCCGCCCGAGGCGGTTTCACGCTATCTTTACCTGCCCGATGTGCGGATTCATTATCGCCTGTTCGGCTCGGGGCCGCTGGTGGTTTTATTGCATGGCCTGGGCTCCAGCGGCGCCGACTGGTATGCAGTCATCCATGATCTGCAAAATGACTTTCGCCTGCTGCTGATCGATCTGCGCGGTTTTGGCAGCAGCAGCCTTGCGCGATCCGGTGATTATCGGATCGCCCGTATGGCCGACGACGTGGTGCAGCTATTCAACCATACCGGCCTGCAATCGGCCCATGTGGTGGGGCTGTCGTTGGGCGGCTGTGTGGCTCTGCAACTGGCCATCAGCGCTCCCCAGCTCGTGGATCATCTGGTGCTGGTCAACACCTTTGCCCGGATGCGCACGGCAGGCTCATTGATGAGCAAGCTAAAGCGCTTTTGGGCAGCCCGCAGTATTGACACGCTGGCCGCATTCGTGGCTGGCCAGCATTTTCATGACCCAGCAACGCGGGCAGTGGCGGAAGAACGTCTGCGGCAGAACGACCTGGGTGTCATCCATCGCGCCATGTGGGCAATCATGCGCTTCAACGTGCTGCCTCAGCTCCCGCGCATCCAACAACCCACCCTGCTGTTGATTGGCGACCGCGATCACACCGTTCCCCAGAGCTGCGTCCGCGATCTGCAAACCGGCATCCCTCACGCCCGTACGCAGGTCATCGCTGATGCCGGTCATGCCTTGCCCTACGATCAACCGGATGCATTTATCGAGGCGCTGCGGACATTTCTGGCGCCCGCAGCACCTCAGACATCACAATAGAAAAACGCCGGCCCCGGGGGGTGATGCTTTCAGGCTCAGGGGGCCTTGCCGGCGGCAAACATCATCTTGCCTGCGTCGTTTGCCAGATGTAATTGCAGGCCATCATCATCCAGGCTGAAGCCGTCGACCTGGCTCAACAAACTCAGAAACTGGCTATCGAGCGATGATTCGCCACAATAGGCCAGGGTGGCCGGCCCCGGTAGAATACGAAAAGCTCTGCCGTCGACTTTATAGGAAGCGCGGGCGCGGTTGCAATCGGCCCCGATATCTATTGAGCCATCAGCATGGAACAATAAGGTGTACTTTTCGCGATCAGGCACAAGCGACAGGGTGGCTGGTTCTGCCTCCTCCAGTTGCTGCCATTGCCAGGGGGTGTTGAGCAAGGCGGCGGGCACGGCTTTTTCACTATCAATGGGCTCTGGCGTGATCTTTTGCGATGATATCTCCGTCAATGTCTCTCCCTGCAAAGCATAGCGATTGAGCACAAGCTGGCTGGGGCAACACATGGGATCATCCTCCCCCTGTGTGAGCATCTCGATCTCAATCTGACCCTGATCGATACTCAGGCTGCGAATCTGCGTCCGGTCGCCCAGCAGGATGCTCGCCACATGCCGGGGGCTGCCATCCTGATTGAGTACTACCGCCAATTCGACAAACGTTCCGCTGCCGCCTGGATCGCTGACCAGGATCACAGCGGCATCTTTCACGCCATCATCATTCAGATCCGCAAATGCAATCTCGGTCAACCGCACGACGATCTCGGTGGCGCTGCCCTCCATGATCGGTCGCCGAAACTCGCCGTCCGTCAGTTGCACCACGCCCTCCGGCACGAACTGGGACTGATAGACCGCGTTGTTCAGCATCTCGGGCGTGAGGTCCATGTTGCCATGCGGCGTGCATTCGCCCCGATAGTAGGCCCATTCCTCGCATTCGCTGCCATCAGGAAAGACACAATAGCCCGCTTCACCCCCCGCTTCGTTGCGGATATCCACCTGGCCACCCTGGGTTTCGCAATACACGGAGGCCGGATTGGCCAGCCCCGTGCGTGCACTCCCCTCGTCTGGAGCCGACCGCCAGCTGGCTACAGGGTCTCCCGCATCGTCCAGCATGACCAGGGTCTCCCCCTGTATCTGATAGCGGGCAACCGAGGGCAGCAGGCTCAAAAAGGCGCTTTCCTGGCCCATAACGCCCGCAGGCGATTCACACCACATCTCGGTGGCGGCGATCATACCGAAACTCAGGGCCGCATCGGCACGCTCGTAGGAGCCAAAGTAGTTGTTGC